>JBCBZF010001150.1:0-2180 GCA_039815525.1 Bacteroidota bacterium
GGAGCGTTCCTGGAACGGGCCGGGCAGGATCTCGAAATTGAAGCGCAGGAGCCCTTGTTAAAGACACGGGACTTTAAAGAGGCGATCAACAGCTTCTTTGAGAAGCGAAAACCCAATTTCAGGGGAGAATAACAGGCAGTTTGGCTTACTTCCGATTCATGATATAGG
Source organism: Bacteroidota bacterium (assembly GCA_039815525.1). Classification (GTDB taxonomy): domain Bacteria; phylum Bacteroidota; class Bacteroidia; order J057; family J057; genus JBCAWW01. Next base: position 169 of record JBCBZF010001150.1, read on the forward strand.
CTTCAAATGCCGGTTTATACGTATTGTAAACCGGGATTTCGTGAGCTGCAAGTTTCACTCGGTTCCCTTCCACCTGTTTGATCTTTTCTACATTGACGATATAGGATTTATGTACACGAAAAAACTGTGATTGTGGGAGCTTCTGGATGAGGTCTCCCAGCTTATCCAGAACCATCAATGCTTTGGTCTGTGCCGTGTGAATCAACTTCTACAAACTTCAGGATAGAAAGGCGCGGTTTGAAATGATTGTGACCACCTCTTGCGTAAATCGTGTGAAAGGGCCAAATGTTGATGTGTTTTTGATTCGTCCAACCTTTACGGATCTTGAATGAAAACTTCCCGCCTGGGAGATGCCGGCCAAACAAACTGATTTTGCTTTCGTTTTGAGGCGCGAATTTTTGCCACGGCCATCAGCTCACTCTTTTTTGGTCTGGAAATGCATGCTGATCACATCTACCGTGGTCTCATCATGATTTCCGGGCGTACGCTGATGCAATTTTTCCACCACTTCCAGTCAAAAAAAGACAATGGTATAATATGATCCCAAATCTAACCGATATGCTCTGGCTTTCGGATGAGATACGCTTGCCAGTCAATCATTTTATTTTTTTGGGAGATGATAAATAAGAAGGGAAAAGATTGAGGGCCAATGAGAAATGCTTTGAAATGATAAAAGAAGCATTTGCCAGCCAACCAATCTTTTCTACCATGCCTCCTTCAAGGCCTTCAGCAAGCGCTTGCTGTCCAGGTACGCAAAGTACCGGGCCGTGACCTTGAATTCTTCATCCAGAACGACCATGGTAGGCGCAACAAACTGACCCTGACGCAGAGCCAATAATTGCGCAATCTGATGCAATGGCTTGCGTGATTTTCCCACTTGATCATTGATGAATTCCCGGCCTCCAAAGCTGACCACCGAGTCAATTTCGGCATCAAAATGAACTGCGTAGTATTCTGAATTCAGGAGCTCGATGACCTCTGGTTTGGTGAAGACCACCTTGTCCATTTTGCGACAGTAGACGCACCAATCGGTGGTGAAGTCGATAAAAACCTTCTTGGGCTGGACCGCCAGTGAGTCCTCCAACTGCTCAAAGCTGAGCCAGCGTACTGTTTCCGCTTCCTGTGCGCGCACCGGGGCACACAGGAAGATACAAGCCATCATCAGCAAAAAGAGTGATTGTTGCATCAATGCAGGTTCCCGATTTTGACAGAAATGAAGAAAGAACGCGGCGCAGCCGGTCCGTAGATAAAGTCGGAGTCCCGCTCTGGACCTGAGTCGAATTCTGGTTGGTAGCTGTTAAAAATGTTACGCGCACCGCCGCTCAGTTCCAGGTGAAAATCATCGGCTACATGGAATTCGTAGCTCAGTTTGAGGTTGACATCAAAAAATGGGTTGGACTCAAGTAGATCCGGTGAGCCATCTGCCCCAACCACGCGTGGCACGATCATCGAACCGGTATACGTCCCGGTCAGATCGATTTTGAAGGCATCTGAGAAGTTGTAGAAAGTGGTGAAATAGCCGTATAAATTGGGGTTTCTGACGAACTCAGTTACCGTAATTGCTACTCCGTCATTGTCTTCCGGGGCAAAAATTTCCTGCTCTTCATCATAGCTGCTTTGCTGAAATGTGCCTCCCAACTGGAAAGCAAACTTACCGGAAGGCGAATAGCCTGCTTCAATGTTGATTCCTGATACGGTTGCACCTTCTCCATTGACAACTTCCTCCAGAATGATATCGCCAATATCTCCCCGACTTACCTGAGTAAATGGATTTTTCAGGCGGGTGTAAAAGCCTTCCAGCAACAGGCTAAACTGTGCCAATCCGATGTCTTTGGTGTAATTCAAAGAGCCGGTAAAGGCATCTGAGGTTTCCTTATCCAGATCATCTGAGAGAAGAACAAACACCTGATCACCCCCGGCCGAAGAAATATGCAGGTCTTCGTTAAAGGCTTGCGGCGCCCGGAATCCACGCGCATAGCCGCCTCTGAATCTGAGGTTTTCATTGACTTTGA
>JBCBZF010000713.1:0-3915 GCA_039815525.1 Bacteroidota bacterium
CAGCAACAAAAAGCGCGGCCGTTATGTACGCATTCAACTCAAACATCCCAATATGTATTTGTCCCTGGCTGAAGTGAAGGTGTATGGACAAAAAGTCAGGAAAAACCGTCCGGATTTCATTGTTGCGGAGTCGAGCAGCCTATGGAGTAAGCCAGTCAGTATCAAGGTTTGCTGGGAGAATCCGGACCAGGGTAATCTGCAGGGCCGTCTCTGGACCCGCGAAGCGGTGGAAAAATCCTGGTCAGCTCATGCCGATGTTCAGTTTTCCGGTTGGGAGGCATGTCGGTCAAATTCAAAAGGAATTCGTATCCTGATCAAAGACGATGCGGAAGATGGTCCCCACGTCAAAGGCCTTGGTACCAGAATCGATGGAATACAAAATGGCATGGTCCTTAATTTCACCTTCGACAAATGGGGATCGGGCTACAAAAAATACGGCATGGAAGGCAGCATTAAATTCATTGCAATCCATGAATTCGGCCACGCCCTGGGCATAGCACACGAGCACAATCGTTCCGATTGTCGCTGTTGGGAAGAACCGCAGGGAACCACTGGAGACATGCATGTTACGCCGTGTGATATACATTCTGTCATGAACTATTGCGCCCCTCAGACCGGACTCCTCAGCAGTTTCGACATTGACGGCATACAGAAGCTTTATGGCAAGCCAAAGAATTTGCAGACAGTAGCAAACGCAAAAATCACCGTCACCAATCGCGGTGCGTATCTGGCGTATTACAGTGTAGAATACCAGATCCCTGGCTACAAAAATTTTGTCGAAACCACCAAAACCATGGCGGTGGGTAAGTCCCATACTTTTGACATTCCCATAAATGCAACCGCAGTCGTGAAAGCCTACTACAACAATTTCGTCTGGAAGGAAATGACGCCTTTAACTGGCATTACCTTCAAAAAAGCTTCGGATCACCGAAAGTTTGAATCGACTGGCACCACGTTCAATGCCAAAATGAAGGAAATCATTCGCCAACAGGCCGGCAAGACCAAAGTAGTGGTCAAAAACAGTGGCGCCTATGTCTCCAAGTGTGAAATCAGGGTCAAAGCACCCAACGGCTCTACCTCCACCCTGCAATCTGGCAATCTGACAGCAGGTAAGAGCAAGACATACTGGATCCGAAATGATGCCACAATCGATGTTACCTCCTATATCAGCACTGTTTTCAAGTGGAAAAAAATCGGAAGCAGTCAGGCAAGCCTGTCCAGGGAGAGAAGTTATTACACCAAAGGAACCGCTTTCAAAGCCAGTATGTCCTCAAATTGATCAGATCCCTCACCCAGAGAGACAAGCATGGGTTAAAACGAATCCCAGATCAGGTCTGGGGCAGGCTGCAAAGGCACTCCGAATACAATTCGGGACAGGTGCCGACGCAAAGATTGTTCAATTGGCCATCAACCCTTTGCGACTTTGCTTCTTTGCTGCCTGCCCCAAACTTGTTTTGGAATTCATCCCTGAAAGTAACCTGAGTTTTGGATAAGGATCTTGCAAAAATTCATCAAATAGGAAAAACAGAGCGTTGGATTGGCCAAATCCCAAAAAATCGGGAGGGGAGGCCTTGGAGGTCCCGGTTCGGAGACCGATGCAGGGCTTGGCAGCCCCGAATAGAGTTCAGGGCCTTGTTTTTCAGGATGACAGGACTGTTGAATAGTCTTGCTAAAGTTTAGGGATTTAGCTTGACGCGAATGGAATCGAGTCCGGGATGCAAACACATTTTTTGGCCTTGATTTTTGGTCTTTTTCATCAAGGGAAAAGGACGGGGCAGGGTGATTAGCTATAGACCTTATCCAAAACTCGCGTTAAAAATAGACTTATGAGACAGCCTTATTTTATTCAGGAACCAGCAGCAGACAAGGAACGTTGCAAGGCCTGATACAAATCTTTTTCTTGCGATGATTTGAGTTCTCCTTGCTCATGAAGGGATTGAAGTATGTTCAATGCTTCAGCGGCTCTATCCTGCCCCAGATAACACATCGCCAACAACTTTCGGGCATCTGTGCCCCATTGATAGTCATTTGTGATTGTTGATAATACCGCTTCCGCCTCTTCAAATTCCGCTAACAACAAATATGAACTGGCAATAAATAATTGAATGCGGGGCTTCGCAGATGCAGTATCAGTAAGTTGAAAAAGGGCGAGAGCATTCCGAAAATCGCCTTGGGCGTAATGGTGTTCCGCCTGCGCGAGTGTATCACTCATCCCGGTTCCCAATTGGGTGAGCAATTCAGTTGGGACGGGAACAATCGCTTCTGCATGGTCAGCATAAATTTCTTGTGGACTTAGGGGGTTTTGCTTATCGGTATTCCACCAAATGATCAAAAACAATAAACTCACCACGGCGGCAACAGACAGGATAAAGGCAGGGCGCTGATACAAAGGCCGGGAAACAGCTACAGCTTTCTCCGTTTCATTTACAGAAGTCGCATTCGAAACATCCGGCTGAGCTGCGGCTCCATTTTCATAATCCCTGCGCAATTCATCGGCCAGGTCGGTCAACATAAAAGCCTTTACAGATGTCCGGGCTGCGACCACCTTCTCATGAACCGCCTGCCATTCAGGATCTGATTGCAGCCTTTCCTTGACCAACTGGTGCTCTTCTGCGGCTAAAGCACCGTCCAGATAGGCATCAATTTGTTCGAATATGTGATCCTCCGTTTTCATTCCCTTTCCCATTTCATGTAGTCTTACCCAATAATACAGCCGCTTCTTTCAGACATTTAGACTTTTTGTTCATTGCTACCTGACTGTTTTTAAAGCCCATTTTCTCCGCAATCTCCGTCATATTGAAGCCAATTGCCCAAAGCCTCAATACTTCTATACAGCCCGGTTTAAGCTGCTCTAGTTTCTGGAATAGCCGGGATTTTGCCTCTTTATCCAGAAAAAGCTGTTCAGGATCTTTGACGACAAGATCAGGTTGTTGATGCTGCCGTTCTTCATGGCCCTTCCGAATGGATTCCTTGCGGAGTTCATTGCGGAGTATGTTGAAAGCAATGCCCTGTAAATACTGGCAGATCTTATTGTGCGATTCATATTTCCGTTGTTGCACATTGACCACAAAGACGGCCATCGCCTGCCAATAAACATCTTCCTCCACACCATGCTTCGCCCCTTTTCTCCTTAAAAAGACCATGATATCCTGCCGACAGTGATCCGTGATCAAACGGATTGCCTCATTCCTTCTGTGTCTGTTGCCCAGAATCATCTCCATCCTGCACTGGGCTGACCTGTATGGGATGCGTCTGCCAACTGGTCTAACGGTCCTGGAAAGCTGTGAGACCTTTAAAGGAGAATTAAAATCCGGTGAAGGCATCATCAATCTGGCCAGTGCTTTTACCTATGCCGGCAGCCGCAGCATCATCGCGACCGCCTGGGAAATGGAACAAAGCAGCAGTCGCATCACCGATCATTTTTATGCGTTGCTGAAGGCGGGCCATCCCAAAGACATTGCTTTACAAAGAGCAAAACAAACCTATCGTCAACAGACATCCGGTGGCATTGCGCATCCGCAATTCTGGGCTGTACAGATGTTGATCGGAGATGTGAGTCCGCTGAACGAGTCGAACCGCCTATGGATATGGGGCCTTGCCATTGTTTTGCTTGGTGGTCTGGTGGTATTTTGGGGACCCATTTTTCAATGGACAAGGAAAATATTTTCCTGATCTAGCCATTAGTTTTGCGGTAGAAAACCGCCTTCTTAAACCTGAAAATCTATATTCTGAATTTTCTTAACAGTCCCTTAAAAACACACTATTCGAAAAATGTGTGGTGGGGAAGGAGCATGTCTCCAACGGGCGCGCAGCGGATGGATAGTGGCGTTGGCCCGGTTTTGCCCGTTTCGATTTTTTGCAGTCCTTTTTCTAAAAAAAGGATCAGAATAAGGGTGATAAAGGCCTTCTGGAAAC
>JBCBZF010001151.1:0-2179 GCA_039815525.1 Bacteroidota bacterium
AGTGCATCCTCTGCGAACTGCATCTTGGAGCATCCAGTCACTTTGCACATGACTCTAAATCACCCGGACAACCACTTGCTGGGTATTTCGCACCTCTTTCAAAAATCAGACTCATGCGACAGTCCATTTCCGTTTTGGGGGCATCCCGATAAGGAAATTGATAGAGGGCCGCAAAAATCCAGACAAGTAGGATCGTTACCATTCCATAGAAATAGCGTGGGATTTCGAAGTCCAGTTCTTCGTACAGTCCATAAATAAATCCAAAGAGAATGGGACTGAAATACAGCATAGGGGTTGCATAGCCCCAACTGATGCCAGCACACCAGGACAAGGCCAGCATGGCCAGTAACAGACCAAATGCTCTTGCATTGAGCCAGAATCCCTTCAGACTGATCCCAACGGACAGGAGGAAAAAAGCTCTGGCAAAGCCATAGGAAGGTCCAACATAGGCCTGGGTGGAAAAAGCTTCATAGACCCATAGCCCCAGTAATCCAAAAAAACTGAGCCAAAAGACCGCCGCAGGAAGCAGTCGCCAGGTATACACTGACAATGCCCGCCAAACAATGATCAAGGGAAGAACGATGAGCAAAAAAGGTTTGGCATAACGAACGATCGCCACCTCTGCGAAATCTGCAAGAGAAGTCACCCCGGTGATCTGGATCCACATTTCGCGTAGGAATATTGGTTCCAGTATCCAGATCAAGGCAATGCTCCCGATCAAAACCATGCTTGCACCCAATAAGGGTCGCATCAGTGCATGACGTCCCTGGATGATTCCCAGTAAAACAACCCCTACCAAAGGCATTGGATAAAATGCCTGCTTGCTCAAAGCAGCCAGGAGCAATAAAATCATCCCCAAAGCATGAGCCCACCATTTTTTACCCAATACCAAGCGATGCAGCCCCCAGGAAGCCAGAAAAATTCCGTCGACCGTATGCCAGGCCATGGGCGCAAAATTGTGTACACTCAGGACATAGGCCATTAAAGCAAACAACCAGGGAGACAATCCCATACGTCGAAAATCAAAGGCCGATTGCAGCATACGGGTACTGAAGTACACACTGCCACCCATCAACAAGAAAAACAATGCCCGTTCCATCAGTAAGACCCGATGCAGCGGAAAAAGCCACATGACCAGAGTATGCAAATAGAGCGATACCGGTGGACGTACATAAATAAAGTCCAGGTATGGGGTTTCGCCATTGTAAATACGCCAGCTCAGCGCGGTGAGGAAGCCTTGGTCGGTGTCGCACAATCCGTGTAAACCGTAGGCAAGAACATACAAGACTGGCATCAGGAAGCAGATTGCAGCTACTTTCCAATGCTGGTCCATTTGACTTTTGTTTATTTCGGTGCGCGCCACAGGAGAAAAATGGCAAAGGGTAAAAAGAGTACGTTTGGCAGCCAGACCGCCCATCGGACTGGCATCCGGTCCGCCAGCAAAGCGGGTCCGGCAAATAGTAGTGCGATAAAGACAAAGGTAGTAATCAATCCCAAACCAATCTGCAAGGCAATACCACCCCGTGATTTTTTGGAGGCCATGGCATAGCCGATCAAGGTCAGAATGATGATCGCAACCGGGTCCGCATAGCGTCTCTGTTCCTCGGTGTAGAGATCATTGAGGATATCTGATCCACGCATTTCTTCCAGTCCGATATATTCATGTAAAGCAGGGTTGACCATGGTCTCGGCCCATTGTTCTTTGACAAATATGTCGTCTGGTGTCAGCAAAAAAGTCGTGTCCTTGGCATCGATGAATTCAAGGGTTTCTTCATTCCCTTCAATTCCATGAATCCGCACCTTTTGCAGCCGCCATTTTTCCGAGCTGTCAATCCAGATAATCTGGCGGGCAGTGGTTTTCTGAATGATGTCTCCATCCACGATTTTCTCCATCGAGAAAGTATGCCCTTCCCGCTTTCGCTCATTATAATAGCTGATATAGACGTAGGTATCCGGAGCAACTTTTTTATGGATGTCTTTATTGGAGGAGATGCGCTTTTTGCGGAAATATTTATACTCGAATCCGATCCGTTGGGTCGTGGTATTGGGAATAAGATAGCCTTTCAGATAAAAAGAAATGCCTGCGAGCAGAATGGACGTGAGAAGATATGGCAACAATATCCGATAAAAACTTACCCCACTGCTGAGAATGGAAACCAACTCAGTTCGCTGCGCCATG
>JBCBZF010000008.1:0-23274 GCA_039815525.1 Bacteroidota bacterium
GCAAAAGTGTACTGATTCTGTCCAATCAATATTACCTGCTCAAAATTGGTGCGATTGACTTCACAACTCAAGGCATTCAGGTCGATATTGGAAAATGTAAGCAGAAATGCACCTACACCACCGAGTTGTTCGTCCGGAAAGGCCAGTTGCTGGGCGCTGCCTTCATAGGTGCAGGAATCATTGTTGATCCTACCGCGTTCCAGCACAGCGAGATCATCATCAATGGTAAAGCACTGGCCATCCAGCGTACCATCAAAAAAACTCTCTGTGTCCGGCACCTGGCAGTCATTTTTGTCACAAGCTGCAAAGAGAAAAGTGCAGATAATGAGGAAAAGAAGGTTATTTCGCATGTTTTTTTCTTAAGGCTTTGGCAGTTTTGTGTTGCCCATCTGCCTGCCATCCCGGTGGCCCGAAGATCAGGCCCATCTTTTGACGCAGGCTCAGCGGCTGTTTCAATTCCTGCCAGAGATTCGCATACTCATGCCAGGCAATGTGCCAGGGATGATGAGAATCAATGTTTTCAGTAATCCCATAACGAACTGGCTCCTCAGGAAGTTCCCTCTGGAAGGTGCCAAAAAGGCGGTCCCAGATGATGAGGGTGCCAGCATGGTTGCGGTCGAGGTAAATGGGATTGGTCGCGTGGTGGACCCGATGATGGGAAGGCGTGTTGAATATCCATTCCAATGGGCCCAGATGCCGAATACACTCGGTATGAATCCAGAACTGATAGATGAGATTCGTGGACATCAGGACCAGGACCATGAGGGGTTCAAAGCCCAGCAGTGGCAACCATAGACAGAAGATGTATTTATAGAAGCGTTCACCCCAACTTTGCCGCAATGCGACGGAGAGATTGAATTTCTGCGAACTATGATGATTGATGTGCGAGGCCCAGAGAAAACGGACCTCATGACTCAGTCGGTGGTGCCAGTAAAAGCTGAAGTCCTCCAGGAAAAAACACAGTACCCAGGCCCACCATTGCCAGCTGATCTGCTCAAAAAGGGCAAACTGATGCAACCATACAAAGACGAAATAGGCGGCAGTTTTGGTCCCTAATTCTATCAAAGAAGAGCCGAGTCCCATGGCCATATTGGCAAGGGAGTCCTTGAGATCGTAGGCCTCGAGATTTTCTTTGACAGTCAGAAGTACCTCAAGTCCGATCAACAGCAGGAAAAACGGGACGGCATATGTGAGCGGATCCTGTTCGGGGGCCATAAATGTTGGGCAGAGTTCATGATGATCAAAACAGCGTGCAGGGAATTTAGTATTTCAATATAGGAAGGTTTTTGGGGAAGTCCGCAGCTCTGGTCTCATCAATTGATCATCATTCTGAAATATGGAATCCCGTCCACTTTTTCATCTTGCTATAAAACCCAATTTATCCACCTGTTTCCACTTGGAGCAGAATGTATTTTTCTTTCATGCAAGCGCGCCTGTTACCCATTCTCCTTGTTTTCGGTCTGATCTTGTCAGCCGCTTCGGTTCCAGCCCAAAAAATCATTGGGGAATTGGAACTCAAGGATTTTCCCACTGACCGCAACATCTATCCATTTTTTGAATTTGACCGCTTTGGAACCACCATGGTTCTGGATCACGAGCCGGCTTTACGCCTCAAAAAAGGGGAATTCATTTATCTCTGGCAGCCAGAGCGCCAACCTGCTCGCAAGCGTATGTTGTCGCGTTATAATTTGCTCCTGGAGGAAGAATGGTCCACCGAAGTTGAGTTGAGTTGGGAGGAAGATATTTTGCAAATGCTTCAATCTGATCATTATGTGGTGATCCTGACACATCACTTCAAAAGCATTGCCAGCAATCATGAAGTGCGCTACCGCCTTTTCGATCTGGATGATGGCGAAATGGTCGAAGACAGTTTGCTCTTTACGTATAAAGGCCGGAGTGATCGGGAGTTGGTGTCCAGCCTGTCGCCGGACAGTAGCCGTGTCTTATTGTATTATTATCAGCGGGAGAAAAATAATAAAGGCAATTTCTTTTATGACCGGGTCAGTCCGGATGGGCGGGCGCACTATCGGGCCAATCGTTTTGAGAAAGCGACAGTATTCGTCTATGATCTCGAATTGCAGCGTTTGGCCAAAAAAGAAATTGAACTGGGCGATAAAAAAATGATCCACCTTGATGCCCAGATTGACAATGAAGGCAATGTGTACTTCTTGTCATTTAGCAAACCACAAAACCTCCAGGCGACCTGTCTTGAATTGGAAAGTGGCAAAACACACCAATTGGTGTATAAAGACTTTACCCGTTTCCGGGATTTGTTTGATCCCTACGAAAATCACTTCCCGGCCACCATCGGCGCCAACAAACGTCTGTATGTAAGCCATGCTGAGCGGGTGACCAAAGGCAAGTACCGGGGCGTCAAGGCCTGGCAGATCGTCAACTTTGATTTTGATAAAAAAGAAATTGACCTGAGTCGCAGAGCCGATGTCAACTCTACCCTGATGGTCCGGGTTGAAAAAAAACGCAAACAATTTGGCTTACGGCCGATGCGGCGTTTCGATCAGTTTTTGATCAAAGGGCTGGAAGAAATGCCTGATGGTAGCTTATGGTTGATGACCCAGAAGTATGAACGCCGTCCTTTGTCTGCCTATGCCAATAATTTAAGCCAGGTTGTGGCTTCAGAACACAGCATTTACGAATTGGTGATGTATGAATTTGCGCCCAGTGGTCGCATTCACCAAGCCATCATTGTCCCGTCCAGTCAGACGTCCCGTTCCTCAGCAGAAAAAGCCGGCGACTTTTATTCCATGTACTTTGACAAATCCCGTCTGGAAGTATGCCTCCTGACGCGTGAGCCTTCGGGTGAAAAGCTGCGTGGGCCTGAGCGGATCTATTATCGCAAAGTTGATTTGGTGAAGGCCGAAGTGAGTGAACGGAAGCAGATTTATGACGGTGTACGCCGCAATCAGTTTTTCATTCGGCCCTACACCATCTGGCATAACCAGGATCTGGTGAGCTTCATGATGATAGATGGGGAAGAAGGCGAACCTTTTTTGGTGAGCATCAATCTGGCGGGAGAAAAAGATGATGAAGAGCCCAAAGAGAGACGGAAACGCCTGCGCCAGGAACGAAAGGAAAAGCGGCGACTGGAAAAGATCGAGGCCAAGGCTGGCAATGGTTGAGCTTTCGTGCTAATTCAGCGTCCGATAAACCGAAGGTGTCAAACCAGTCGCATTCTTAAACATTTTGCTGAAAGAGGAAGCGTATTCAAAACCCAGCTCGTACGCAATCTCTTTGATCGAGCCGGCTGTATGCTGCAATTTCTTCTTCGCTTGTTCTACCACCGCTAAATGAATGTGTTCTGTGGCGTTCTTGCCAGTTTCCTTTTTCAATAAGTCGCTTAGATAATTTGGCGAAATCTGTAAATGTTCTGCGCTTTGCTGTACACTGACCAGACCATCTTTGCGCAGCCTGCCTGAACCGATGTACTCTTTTAAGAATTGCGCAAAGCGCCTGACAATGACATTGTTTGAGGTCTCTCGGGTGATAAATTGTCGATCGTAAAAACGATTGCTGTATTTGAGAATCAACTCAAGGTTTCCTACGACCAATTCCCGGCTGTGTTTGTCAAGATTTTGGGAAATCTCCTCTTCGATGGTCCAGGCCAGCTGGGTGAGGGTTTGCTTTTCCCGATCAGACAAATGTAGCGCTTCCCTCACACTGTAATCAAAGAAGGAGTATGTATGCAGGGTGTCAGCAAGCTTGCTGTTCAAGAGCAGATCTGGATGGAAATATAATGCCCAGCCGTCTTTTTGGACTGGTGCATCCAATGCTTCTGCTTCCCAGACCTGTCCCGGCTTCGCAAACAACATGGTACCATTGTCGAAATCATGATCCGTTTGGCCATAGGCAATCACATCGGCGCATTTATTGCTGTGGATAATGCCATACAAATCAAACTGAACCCGCCTGGCGGCATGGGGGCCATGTACAAAGGAGCTAAAATCAATCAGACTGATTAAGGGATGCTTCACCGGACTATGCTGATCGAATAATTCATGCAGTTCCGGAATAGATCGTATGTGAAATTGCTCTGTCTGGCCCATGAGAAAAATATAGATGGAGCCTGGTCATTTCCAAAAACCAGGCTCCACGAATGTGATCTTACTGAAGTTGCAAATTGCTTTTCATCATCCCAAAGAATGCGGCATCATCCATGCTATATCTCGCACCAAGGAGTTGGTGAGCATCATCGCCAGCACCATAGCGGAGGGTCGGTGTGCCATCCGTAGCGGCCTCAAAGATGACGCCCGCGATTTTTTCCGGCTTACTCATATTGGCAGGATCAAATGCAGTCTGAAAATTTGCCATCGTCGTGCCGACGAATGCATTGTAATCGGTCAGGGTTTCATCATGTTGGAAGTCCATGGAACGGCCTCCAAAATCTGTTTGCACGCCACCCGGCTCAACGATTTTTACCTGAATCCCCAGCGGTGCCAGCTCATAGTGAAGTGATTCGCTGAATCCTTCGACCGCCCATTTGGTAGAATGATACAGGGAAATCAATGGAAACGTAATGCGGCCACCGATAGAAGAAATGTTGATGATGATACCAGATTTTTGACTACGCATTTGTGGTAAAATCGAGCGGGTAACATCGAAGAGGCCAAAAACATTGACGTCAAATTGACGTCTGACATTTTCTTTTGGAGCGGATTCAAATGGACCCATCAGCCCATAGCCAGCGTTGTTGACCAGCACATCAATGCGGCCAAATCGGTCAACGGCTTCCTGGATACTGCTGTCAATGCTCGCCTGGTCCATGACATCTAATTTGTTGACCAGAACATTGTCGAGCTGCTGCAATTCCGTTTCTTTTTCGGGACTGCGCATGGTCGCGACGACATTCCAGCCCTGCTGCTGAAAATAGATGGCACTGGCCCGGCCGATGCCGGTGCTGCTTCCGGTGATGAAAACTGTTTTGCTCATTGTGATTGAATGATCAGATTGTTGATGCGTCAAAAGTCTGATAAATTTCACCACCCCTCCATAGCCGAATTACTGATTTGATGTTCAGATTACTGATTTGCTGGCAGGTGTGTGAATTTCATGCAAGCCAATCCTTTACTCTGTTTATTAAACTTACAGCAGCAGCAACACTTTTCTTCCCTGATAGACCCCATCAGCCAATGTCCAGACGACACTATAAGACCCTGCTCCATCACTGTTGTGCATCACGATAAATAGTTTGCCTTTTTGATCAGAATAGACCCTGGTCCATTGAAGATCAATTTCGTAGACAAACTGCAGGGCCTCCCGGGGCAAAGAAATCATTTGTCCCTCTCTCTCGATCAAGATTTCTGCCAGTTCATTCGAAGGCATGCCGCCGTCTTCACCATATACCGGCCCCTCATCAATGGTGTAGATAAATCCAGATGCGGTTCTGACAATCTGATGATCTGCTGCAACGAAAGTTTGTCTCCTGATGGTGATCGTCGTTTCAGGCCCTGTAAAGCTGACTTGCTCTCCCTCAATTTGGGAAGGAAGAGGAGGCAATTTTTCGATCAACACCACTCTGCTGGAATGGATAAAGCGCCCGTATGGATCAAATAGTTGCAGCCAGCCATCATGATTTGCACCTCCTTCTTCCAAGGCAAAAATTTCATGTTCAACTACTTTCCCAACTATGTCAGTATGTGTACCTGGCCCTTTTCGCAGATTGGTATAGCCATCCGGATCATTGATCGTCGCAATGATTTGGGCAGAAAGCTTCGGTACACAATGAAGAAACAGGCAGAGGCCCAATACGATAGCCTTGCCCCACTCATCAGAGTGAAGAGAAGGATGACGAGAGTGTTTCATGTTGATAGATACTGAGGTCTGACGAAAGATAGGAAATCTGTTTTACAAATCGCCCAGCTTCACCAAAACCGCAAGCGTGCCTTTTGAAGGCTTCAAGGCTCCATTGGCATGTCTCTCTCCATCAACCCATATTTCCGTCTCCTTTGATCCTTTCTCCCGGACAAATTCAATCTGATAGGTACAGCCCCTGAACGTTCGCGTGATCTTCGCTCCCGGCCAATCGGACGGCAATTGCGGATCGATCAACAAGCCTTCCCGCGTCCCTCTTACCCCAAACATGCCTTCAATCAAGCAGCGATACACCCAGGCCACGGTACCAGTATTGAACAACTGACTGGACCGACCGGCGGTGCGGGGAAACTCTTTGTAGCCCCCTCGATAGTAGTTGGGAATAAAAACTGGCATTTGTCCGCGCTGAACCAAGTCTCCTGCTTCGCCAGACGGGAGCATCTTGCGCATGACCCGCCAGGCTTTGTCAGCATGACCAGCCTGATACAAAGCGTACACATAAAATGCTGCGGCATGGTTGTAGATCGAGCCGTTCTCCGCTGAACCGGGAAATTTCTGGGTGACCCGACCGACATCTTCACGCATGGCTGTAAAAGGCGGCCCCAGCATTTCGACCCCATACGGGCTTTCCAATTGCGCCTCAACGGCCTGGATCAGGCTTTGTTGTTTTGCTGCATCAGCCGTATCACTCAACATGGCCCAGGCTTGTGGATTGAGGAAGATTTTGCCTTCCGGATCAGTACTGATGCCAAATACCACATCATCGTCCGTGATACCACGGGCGTACCATTGCCCATCCCAAAGGTGGTCATTCACCGCCTGATTGACCTCATGTGCCTTTTCCCTTGTCGCGGCCGCACAACTTTTTTGCCCATCCACTTCACAAATTTCTGCCCAAACCTGCAATGCATAAGCGGTCGCCAGACTGAGCCAGCCGGACACGCCCTTACCTTTTGGACCGACCATATTCATCGGATCACACCAGTCTCCCTGCTCAATGAAACTCAGCCCACGATGATCCCGGTTCCGTAGCAGAAATTGCATTGCCCGGTGCAGGTGATCACGTACTGAGGCTTTTTCCTCTGAATCCACGAAGGCGAGCATTTCATCCAGGATTGGATAATCATCGCTTTCGTCCAAATAGGCTTTCAGACAAATCGGTAACCAGACACAATGGTCCGTGTGGGGAACCTGATTGATGTATTTGAGTTCAGCTGCTTCATGGATCAGAACGCCATCTGGCATCGCGCCATCTGCATGCTGCTGACTCAATGCGGTGAGAAAGGCCTGTCGGGCAATATCTGGACGCAAATAGCCCATACCCATATTGTCCTGCAGATAATTGCGGGTCTGCGGATCGGTGGTCAGACGATTGGTTTCACCATGATAGAATATCTGTCGTGGCAACCAGTGATTGACAAAATTGTCCCAGGCTGGATCGGGCGTTTCGATCTGGAAAATACCCGCTCCCGCTTCGACATAAGCAGCATAGGCTTCTTTGGCCTGCGAAAAAGTGATTCTGCCCTGACCAAAAAGCTGGTGGCGGATATCAGCCACTTCTGCCTCTGATCGGGCTGGCCCGAAGGCAAATTGAAAATCTTCAGATGCTTGAGGCGCCAGTTCCAGACGATATTGCATGGCTGCAGTTGGCGTTTCGTAGCGTGCATCTCCTTTTCCCAATTCTGTCGCCTGAATACCCTCCGGATGATGCAGCCCACCTTCTCCTTCGAACGCTGCCTGATTGGTTTCCCAGGCGTCTGGTGTGCGTGCAGCCAGGAAGAAGCTTTTGTCTTTGAGCGTCTTGATTTTTGGATAATCGGCCACTTTCTGATAAGGCGTAATGCTGCTGCAAATGATGGCCTGAAGCGCTTCATCATACTGCCCCGACTGATTCATCCAGGACATATAGCCTACTGGAAAGTAAGGATAAAGGCTGATTTTTCGTGTTCTGCCGGATGTGTTTTTGACCGAAATCTCCCATAATTCGATGGGCTGATCTGCGGCCAGACTGAGACGCATGTGGATGCGCAATCCATCTTGCTCCACGGTCCATTGAATATCACTTTTGCCCACCGAAAAGACGAAGTGATTCACCTGGGCCCGCACGGGTTCATGCGGTACGGAAAAAAGCTGCCCATTCTCTTCATCTTTGACATAACAAAACCTGCCGGGATGATGTGCATAATAAGGTTGCTCTGGTTGCATAAAGGTTTTTGCTTCCAGATTGGGTGCATGCGCATATTTGGCGGGTTCCGGCTGCATAAATTGTGCGACTGCATATCCCCGACAATTCATGTGAATCATCATGTGGGGGTTCCAGAGAAAACCAGACGCCTGAGGCAAAAGAGTAGGGGAGTGGAGTTCCATACGTGCTCCCTGTTCCACCGATTTGATCATGATAAGGGACCTTCTTTTCGTTCTTTGAGTTCTCGCTGAATTTTTTCCAATGCCTGGTTGTCGAGAGGATACAAGCGCATCACCCAGGCAGCCAGCAAAGCAAATACCCCAGGAATGATGCTGATGGTCAAAAGAATACCAGTCTGTGATGCGTCGCTTTGTGCTTCATTGGCGACATAGCCCATTGCTGCAAGGATGGCGCCGATGGCAAAAGAGGCCAATGCACCGCCGAGCTTTTGGGAGAAAATGGCGGCTGAAAAAGTCATGGCCGTGGCGCGTCGTCCGGTTTTCCATTCTGTGTAGTCAGCTGAGTCTGCATACATGGAGAACGCCAGCGGCGATTTAGGCCCCAATACAAAGCCAATCAGAATGTGCAAACCGAAGATGAGCCAGGTTTGATCCGCTGGAATGAAAAAGAACAGGATGGAGAGAATACCAGTGATGCCCATCAACAAAATCATGAGCTGCTTTTTGTCTATGAAACGCGTCATGACTGGTGTCAAAGCGGCGCCCGTAGCCAGGGCCAAACCATAAACGGTCAGAAACCATTTACTCAGATCGGGCTGTTCCATGTAGTATTTGACATAATAAATGGATGCACCTGTGCGCATGGAGATGGTAATCATGATCACAAGGGCGAGGGTAAAGAGGACCAGCCAGGGACGATTGTTTAGCAGGTCTTTGAGGTCGCCCAGGAGGTTGGTTTTTTGATTGGCTGGTGGCTGAATGCGCTCCTTGGAACTGAGGGCGACGATGATGAACAAAACCGCAGCCACCAGACCGTATACCGTCATCGTCAATTGCCAACCCAATTCATCGTCGCCTCCTCCCAGCCATGTCACCATGTCTTCGGTAAAGAAATTGACCAGAGTGGTACCGGCAAATGCAGCTATAAAACGAAAGCTGATCAAGTCAGTACGGTCCTGGGTTCGGCTGGTAATCACGCCTGAGAGAGCCGAATAGGGCACACTCAGCACCGTATACATCAGCATCATGATGGTGTAGGTACCATACGCCCAAATCAGTTTGCCACCACTACCCAAATCCGGGGTGGAATAGGTCAGCACCCCTGCGGCAGCCATCGGAATACCTGCAAAGAGCAGATATGGTCTGAATTTGCCCCAGCGGGTCTGGGTTCGGTCGGCAATGGCCCCCATCACCGGATCGGTGAAGGCATCTACGATCTTGGTCACCAACATCATGGTCCCGGCTGCTGCAGCCGAAATGCCAAATACATCGGTGTAGAAGATGAGCAGGAAGGCCGATATGTTGGCCCAGAAAAAATTGAAGCCCAGGTCTCCTAAGCCATAGCCGATTTTCTCTCCTAAACCGATGGGTGCGAGGATGCTTTCCCGTTCGGTCGTTTTCTCTTGATTCGCCATCGTTGTAGTGGTCAATTTGTATGATTTCGATACTTTCCGGATGGAGTACTCGAAACCATACGACTAAATGCGCAGATGACAGCGGATAAGAAAATAGGTGTCGGCTAAATGCTTGTACTTTTTGTAGGCATGATTTGGCTGGAATATGCGCTGTTTGTAGCAGATTATACTTTTTTGTTCAATCCCATTCTTGGTATGAAATGCTGAACTGAAGGAAATTAAGGTATGGATTCTCTGCCTTTTTATTCGCTTCACTATCTTCGTCCCAAATTGCTGCGACATGATTACGGTAGAAAAAGCCTACGAAACCATATTCAATACCCTCAAAGATTTTGGAACGGAAAGGGTCAGTCTCGATCAGGCGATCGGGCGCGTATTGGCCGAAGACATTCAGGCAGACCGGGACCTGCCGCCCTATGATCGGGTGACCCGCGATGGCATTGCCATTCGCTACAGTGCCTTTGCCGAAGGAAAAAGGAGCTTCCCAGTGGATGCGGTTGCACCAGCGGGTAGCCCGCAGATGAAGATGGAAATGGCCGACCATTGTCTGGAAGTCATGACTGGTGCCATTCTGCCGGAAGGTTGTGATACAGTTTTGATGTATGAGGAAATTGACATCAAAGATGGCGTGGCGCATCTGCAGACTGAGGCCGTCGATGAAGGTCAGTACATCCATTACCAGGGACAGGACCGCAAAGGTGGAGATATAATCATCAAAGCTGGTCGAAGGATGAGTCCGGCGGAAGTTGGCTTAGCGGCAGCGGTGGGGAAAGCTAGTCTGCAAGTCAAAAAAATGCCACGCTGTATGGTCATTTCTACCGGGGATGAATTGGTGGAGGTACATGAGACCCCACTGGCCCATCAAATCCGTCGCTCCAATGTGTACCGACTGAAAACGACTTTGGAACGTGTTTTTGGCATTGCTGCAGATACCCATCATCTCAAAGATGACATGGAAGCAATCCTCAGAGACCTCAAACGCATCATGGACGAATATGATGTGGTGATGTTGAGTGGGGGCGTCTCAAAAGGGAAATTTGACTTCTTGCCTTCCGCGCTGGAACAATTGGGGGTGGAAAAACTCTTTCACAAAATCTATCAGCGACCAGGTAAACCCTTCTGGTTTGGGAAATCTCCCCAGGGTAGTGTGATTTTCGCTCTACCGGGCAATCCGGTTTCTTCTTTCATGTGTACGCAATGCTATTTTGTGCCCTGGTTGGAAGCCTCGCTGGGCTTACCGGAAAAGAGCAAGCCGCAGGCGATTTTACAAGCAGACGTACAGTTTAAGCCTGATTTGACCTATTTTCTGGCGGTACAAATTGGATACAATGATCAGGGACAGATGCTGGCCAAACCCGTAGAGGGCAACGGTTCCGGCGACCTCGCCAATCTGGTGGATGCAGATGCTTTTGTTCAGCTGCCACGGGGGAAAGATGTGTACGAAGCTGGTGAGGTATATCCAGTGGTGTTTTATCGATAGGGTAATAGACAAAATCTGTCATGCTGGATGTATTTCCGCATCTCATGTAGATCCCAAAATGAATTCCATCTGCGTCAAGCTAAATCTCTAAACTTTAGCAAGACCATTTAACAGTCCGGTCATCCTGGAAAACAAGGTCCTGAAGAGATCCCAAACTGAATTTGGGACAAGTTTCAGGATACAGTGAAACGGAAGATTTGTTCAGGATCTCCAGCAATCAAATCAGCTTTTAGGCCTTAAATAGATCCTAAAACCGAGTTCAGGATGACACAATGTGTGTGTCGGCCCTCAAAACCCTGTTTGCTAAAACCCTATGTCTTAGCTTGACGCTCATGGAAATGAATTCGGGATGACACTTCGTGTTGGCGTTCTTAAATTAGGGCGTGGCAAGCTTATCCATGCGACAGCTGAGATGTATCCGCTTGCGTTTTATCAGTTGAAAGGCTAGAAAAAATCGTCGGCCTAGGGTCTATCGTCCAAAGACTGATTCATCATCTCATTCCAATCAACTCATCCAACTTGCTCCTCGCCCCTCTCACCCCGCTCCTCAATCAACATTCCGAACAGGCACCCACACACATCAGCAAATGCCCAATGTGGGGATTCTGGATTCGGTAAAAAATCTGTTTGCCTTCGCGTTCAGACGTCAGAATCTCCACCATTTCAAGGGCCTTGAGATGTTGAGATGCATTGGATTGGCTGATGCCAATCTCCTGATAGATGTCCGTCACGGACAAGCGCTTTTTCTCCAATAATAACTCAACGATGGCGAGGCGTGACTGATGTGACATGGTCTTCATCAATCGCGCCACGCGTTTAAGCTTAGCCGGATCGCTGCGAAACTTTGTCTGCTCCATCAGGCAAATGATTCCATGGCCTTTTTCAAACCGGATTTCGATTGCATACCTGATTGCCGCCACAACATTTTGCCTTCTTTGAAAATCATGAAAGTTGGCACGCCGGTAATTTGGAAATGATTGGCAACTGCCCGGTTCTTGTCAATGTCAATCTTGATGATTTTGCCATCTTCTCCTAAGTCGCTGGCCAAATCGTGTAGAACCGGTCCCATGGCCTGGCAAGGCCCACACCAGGTTGCAAAAAAATCGACCAGAACGGGTTTATCGGATTGAATGAGCTCGTTGAAGCTTACTTTTTTTTCTGCCATCAGTTTAATGAATTATCATATTATGATTTTATCATACGATGGTTTGAGTCTGAAGGTTACAAACCGAATAAAGCATCTGAGAATGATGTGGGCAATTGGTTCTTACCAGGGTCTGTCAAGTCTTCATGTTCGGATTAGTGGCATTCTTTTTTTGGGGGTGGAAAACGTTCTCCATTTCACAGAAAAGGCATTTTCGTAGGGGCGTTTTGCAAAACGCCCCTACGATATCGACCCAAATATCTGGTTTAGCTTCTGCTTACTGAAAATCTTTTACCTGTAAATTCTTTTCAACCCAATGGGCATCATCATGAAAGCTGTAGGGAGAAGGTTCATAGGAACCCACCAACTTGACGGAAGCTTCTTCAGGAACTTCCAATTCCATCAGATGATAGCAAGCATTGACCAAAAGACGTCTTACACCCTCACTCAGGAGATCCGTGGCGGCACCAATGGTTGAGGTAAAGGCTTGTCCTTCTTGACCGTTGGGGAGTTGATAGCTTTTGGTCCAGGCAATCGGCATCATGGGATCATTGGGATCGTAATCGGTTTTAGCCGCTGGGTTTTGGGTGGCAATCTGATCGTCAGTGGCACGCATACCGAAGAAAGGATCCGTTTCATCAAATGCGCCAACACGATTCATGACTTGCCCTAAGACAATTGGAAAGGCATCCCCTGGTAGGGGTAGGCGGACGCCATACACATCGGTTGGCCCCCAGATATCGGTTTCTGCCAAGCCCCTGGCGATGGGATGATCCTGTGCAGATTCTGCAATCAGACCACGGCTGCTCTGGTGCTTATGATGGCCATGATGGGTATGCCAATGTTCTCCCAATACCAGGCGTCCAAAGCCACCATCCCAGGGACCATCTTCTTCGTGGAAGTTGCTCCAGTGCTTCCATTGACTGGTAGAGTCTTTGGTTTGAAAAGCATGGGTGGCTGTTCTGATTGCCACCACTGGCTTACCAGCCATGAAATAGTCGCTGAAATGCTGCATCTGTTCGCTCGGCAAATCCCGAAAACGGGTAAACAACACCATCAGGTCTGCCTCCTTCAATTTATCAAGGCCGGGGATGTTTTTGGTAAAATTGGGATCAATGAAACCGGGCTGATCTGGATGTTGGGCGAACAGGACCGTGCAATCGAATCCATGTTGTTGGGCCAGAATTTTTCCCAATTGCGGCAATGCTTCCTCCGAGCGATATTCTTCATCTCCACTGACCAACACAATGTGCTCAGCTTGCTTCAGCTCTGAATTGCCTTCATAAAAGACATGAGTCGGTGGTATGGTCGCTTTTTCTGGCTCAGAGGTATCTGAATCCGAAGCCATCGGGGTGCAGGCAGAGAAAAACCACAGACCCAGTAGCAGAGTGTAAAAATATTTGCAACGATTCATCGCATTGTCAGTTAGATAAAAAGATTGTTCTTTTTCGCTACTTTGAACCTACAAAAACAATCCGAATCCCTGAAACATGCATATTGCCATTCACAACTGGATGCGGGCCGAACCCATTGAAACCACGGTCGCGCGCATTTCTTCTCAAGGCTATCACGCACTGGAAATTGAAGGAGCTCCCGAAAAGTATGATACCAAACACGTCCGCAAGTTATTGGAAGACCATAAATTGACGTGTTGGGGGTCGGTGACGCTTATGTTGGGAGAACGGAATCTGGTGGCCAGAGACCAGGGACAACGCGAGCGTTCGGTACAATATGTCAAAGACGTGATCACCATGGTCAAAGAATTAGGTGGGCAAATGGTCAGTGTGGTGCCAGGGACGGTAGGGAAAATCGTGCCAGATGGTCGTCCTGACGAAGAATGGCAATGGGCAGTTGATGCCTTGCGTGAGTGCTACGGCTTTGCTGAGCAAAACGGAATTCTGATCGGGATTGAACCAATTAATCGTTTTGAAACCTATTTCATCAATCGTGCAGCCCAGGCGTATGCCCTGGCGGAAGCAGTTGGCGCACATTGTGGGGTGTGTCTGGACGTCTTTCACATGAATTTGGAAGAAGACGATTACTACCGCGCCATCAAGGTTTGTAAAGATCGTCTGGTCGGATTTCATGTTGCAGACAACAACCGCATGGCACCCAGCATGGGGCGCTTTGACTGGCCAAAGATTGTAGCAGTATTACGGGAGGCAGGTTATCATGGTGCTTTATCGGTGGAATTTTGCCCACCCTTGGATCGTACGCCAGCCAATCCGTATCCAGGTAGCATTGATGAAAATCCCACTGGCCTGAGCGCCGAGCAGAAGAAATTTCTGGAAGATCATGGCAGTTCTGCTTTCACAGAGGAATTTTACAGCATGCTCACCCAAAAATCCATTGATACATTGATGCCACTGATTTAGCTTTGTGGCTTATACAAAATGGATTGAAGCAGTTTGTGTACGGTGTAATCGGTCTGAGTCTGTGGTTGGGAATGACAATTCCCTGCCTGGCGCAGCAAAAGGCAAAAACCCACGGTGGCATCAGTGCGATTGGGTTCATCACGGGCATAGGATTCCAGAACCCTGATCAGGCGCCAAGTCTGATTCCCAACTGGCTCAAAGTGCCCGTTGATTACCGGCACCAACTGCGTTTTTTTCAGGCCCAGATCTACTTTCACCTGGCAGAGAAAGGCAATTGGGAGTTTCAAAGCCTGATCCAGCCCCAGTTCAACCTGACGCGTTACAAACTCTTTGTCGATGATCCGAACTTTGCCAATGGCTATGAATTTGGCTTTACCTCCGGCTTGTTGGTTCGTCGTCATTTGTTCAAAAGACGTATCAGCCTCTATTTTGCTGCCTCCGTCGGTCCGGTCTGGACCAAAGGCATTCCGATTCGCCAGGCCGAATTGCTCAACTTCAGCGACAGTCTGGTTCTGGGACTGACGCTCCGCTTGCATCGGCAATTGTGTTTAGACCTGCGGCCTGGCTTCCGCCATACCAGCAATGCCGGGACGCGCAGTCCCAATGGCGGCATCAACAACATCGTGCTGAGTGGCGGGCTGTACTGGGATTTTTTTGGAGAGTGAGGAGGGATAAAAATGGGAGTTCGTACGCTTTTAGAGAGGTTCTGAAAAACGCCCTTGCCTCAGCTCCGGATAAAAGACATTTATTTAACGTTCGTTAAAAATTCTTTTTATCCCAACCCTCTCTCTTTTACCCGACGCCGAAGTTTGCCCGGATTCTCTCCCACCACCTTATTGAAGGTTCGATTGAAGTAGGACAAACTCTCAAAGCCGCTGGCAAAACAGGCTTCGCTGACATTTTTCCCCTGCATCAACAAACGCCTTGCATGGCTGATCCGGTACTGATTGAGGTAACCAATGAAGGTCTGCCCGGTCGTCTTTTTAAAATAGCGGCAAAATGCCTCCCGACTCAGATGCACGCTGGCCGCTACCTGCGCCAGGCTGATCTTTTCCTGGAAATGCTGCTCTACAAATGCATAAATCTGCTGGAGCCGAAACTGTTCCTGATCGCTGAATGGACTGATGTAAGGCTGTGGATGAAGAACGTCAAACTGCTGACTATGAGCGAGTAGGTTGAAGATTTGTAAAATCTCAACAAACTGTGCAAAAGCACTGAGTTGATGAAAGGCCTGCATCCTTTTCCCTACCTCCGCTTTGGTCTCGCCATGAAAGCTCAATCCCTGCTGCGAACGATCCAGCAATTCCTGGATACCTGAGACTTCGGGAATGTGGGCCAGATGCTGGGTCCGAAAATCAGGATGAATCTGTAAAACCACTTTGTCGCAGGAACCTCTGACGCCATAATCAAAATTGAGATGGGGAATATTGGAGCCAATCAAAACCAAATCGCTGCCATGATAGCGGGAAATATGCGTCCCAACCTGGCGTGGCCCTTCTTCCGCTTCGATGTAGACCAATTCAAATTCTGGATGGAGATGCCAGTAAAAGACATCATTGAGCTGCGGATTCCGTAGCAGACGGAATGATCGGTCAGCATCAGTCTGGATGTGTTCGTACTGGCTTTTCATGTATTTTTTTAACGAAAGAAGGCAGTTTTGAAGAAAAAAGTCAATCAAAAATCAATATTATTCAAATCTCTATCAATATCAAGGTGGAAAAATGCCTGGCGAATCATGACATTTGAGTATCGAATAAGCTAATCAAACAATACGATGAATAAGGCTACGAAACCGCAATCCATGGTGCCAGACAACGCGCACAAAGACATTCCTGGTAATCCTTCTACTGCCAAAAGCAGCAAACTCAAGCTCAATGACCGCAGCAATGGGGTGCCAATGCGCATCTTATCGGAAGAAGATTGGGCGTTTTGGCAACACAATGGCTACATCGTGATCAAAGGCGCGGTCCCGAGAGATCAGGCTCAGGCAACGGCTGATTTTCTGTGGGAATTTGAGGAAAAAGATCCTCAAAAGCCTGAAAGTTGGTATGCACCCGCCCGGGCGGAGATGCAAATGAAAGAATTGATTGGTACTGGCATGGTAGAGGTCTACAACAATCAGCATCTCTGGAACAACCGCCAGACCCAGCGCGTCTATGATGCCTTTGTGGACATTTGGGGCACGGAGCAACTATGGGTGACCATTGACCGCGCCAACCTCAATTTCCCGGCGCGGGAAGGTTTGTCGCAGCCAGGTTTTATCCATTGGGATTATGATCCGGAGACACGGCCCCAAAATGTACAGGGTGTTTTGGCCTTAGCGGATCAGACAGATGAAAACATGGGCGGCTTTCAATGCATTCCCTGGTTGTTTCGCAACTATGATCAGTGGAAGCTGAGCCAGCCGGCAGACCGGAATCGTTTTCAGCCTGACATCAGTGGCATTGAGGAACATTTGGTCAAAGTACCCATGCAAGCGGGAGATCTGCTGATCTTCAACAGTTGCCTGCCGCATGGCATTCGTCCCAATCGCTCGGACAACAAAGTGCGCATTGCCCAATACATTTCCATGATGCCAGCTGAGCCAGACAATGAAGCCCTGCGCCAATGGCGTGTCAATTCATGGCGCGACCGGGTAGCCCCTGAAGGCTATGCCTTTCCTGGTGATCCCCGCAATTGGGAACAGACGCGTTATGAGACGGCGGAACTGACGGAATTGGGGCAGAAGTTGTTGGGTTCAGTGAATTGGTGAGTCTCACTGCCTGTCGTCTACAGTGAGTAGAATGCTGCCCAGATGGCGGTGCCTATAAAAGAAAATGGGGATGTCTCATAAGTCTATTTTTAAGGGATGAGCGCAAAGAGGCAAAGTCGCAAAGTATTGATTACCAATTGAATAGTCTTTACGTCTTTGTGCCTTTGCGTTCGTTTTTTGACTTATGAGACATCCCCATTCGTATCATTCTCTCTTACAGATCAACTGATCCGACTGCGCACCATTTTGATTTGTCCATTGTGATTGGACTCATGTTCGCAGACGTGAAACCATTTACAGTAATTGTTGGTCGGTCCCCAATACCAGTCTTCATCTACCGCCAATAGCCAGGCATCGTCCCGCTTGGCAAATTCTTTGAGCGTATGTTCCCGCACGCTCGAAAGCTTTTCGAGGTAAAAGTCCAATGGTTTGCCTTTGATCTTCGCCCGACCTTCGTCTCCCAATCCCATCGCAGTGCTCCAGGCTTTGTCATCTTCTTTTGACCAATCTCCCCAGTTTTTGCCTTCAAAAGTGTGGATCTGGTAAAAACGCTCTGTAGCGGCAAGGTGAAGCAACATTGCCCCAATGCTGTTGGCATTGTCGTCGAGTAGAAAGTCCAGGTCTTTGGTGCTCATGCCCTGAACCGGACGCAGAATGGTATTCCGCATCCAATTCAGCATGGAAACCAGCGTTCCGATCTGCGGGGTGTAACCTTCCTTTGGCCCGACCACATTGATCAGATCAGGCGGTGGCGTGTTGTTCGACATGGCGGAAAGCGGTAAGAATCCTCCACTGCCAATGGCAAAGAGTGCCGAGGTTTGTAAAAACTTCCTGCGGCTGAAGTCAGATGAATGTTTCATTGTATTGAGTGTGAATTGAGGTGTCTTTTCAAGGAGCACAATCATTTTCACATGGGAAAGATGGAAAGCTGCCAAATAGGAGCCTGGGGAAAGATTGGCAATTTTGTCCGCTATTGAGGTTCTGCGGTAAAACAGAGCTAGTCCAGATAGGAGGTGAGTGCTTCTGGCATCTTTTCAAGCGGCCGGATTCGGATATCGTGAAAAAATATTTCTGCCCCCTCTGACTGTATTTGAATCGTACCCGAATCCATTTTTACCCATTGCTCACCTACCTGAAGATGAGCGTTAAGGAGGACCATGTTGAGGTGACCATTGAGGTAGTGGAGAGCATGGTTTTGGTAGCAAAAAATGTCCAACTGATTCCATTGATCAGGCTTTTCAGTGGCTGGATCTGCAATGGCAATTTGCCAGCGGTTGTGCCCATCGAAATGCTGTAAGGCAGAATCAGGATGGAATATGAGCATGGTGTCTCGTATTTCAGGCACCAGATCTGCCAGAAAGGGTCTGGCTTGCTGAATCGCCATTGGCAGTTGGCTGCTGTAATATCCTGGGATATCCACCTTGGTTTGGCGGGCCCAATAGCTGCCAATGTCGCCAGCGTGAATCTGGCATTCATGCCGAACACCAGCCTGACCTGAAAAATGATGGTAATGATATAAGACTCCTCCGTCTTTGGGGCGTCCCTCCATCCAGGCCCACTTTTTGGTTCCCCACTTAAATGTGAGTTGCAGATGGTAATTGCGATACGATTGTTTGGTATACAAATTCCCGATGACCTGCCCAGAGATACGCAAACAGCTTTTTCCCTCATGTTCCAAAACCGAGAATACCTGCAAAGGATCCTGATTTCCCAGAGCAGCATATTGTCCTTGCGGATCACGTTCCAATCCCATTAGATCAAAAGCAGAGTCTGGTTTGCTGAGATAGTGCCGCCAGCCATCAAGATTCTGGCCATTGAAAAGTGGTTTCCACTCCTCTTTTGGCTGACATGCACCCAACAGAAAAAGTACGCCAATCACGCTCCATAACATCATTTGAGGTTGAGAAATGGGTATTTGGCTAACACATTTGGCGTTTTTTGCGGTAAATTTTTGAAAGGAGGCAATCTTCTTCACGGATATTGAATACATTTCTATTTCTACATTCTTCCATCCTCAAGAGAAAGTGGTCAGGGACTTTTCTTTTTTTCAGACCATTTGTTTTGAGGGCATGCCGAAAAGTGAAATGCGTTTATTTTTCCAAGGCGTTTCACATTCATAATATGCCGTCACGATAAGCACATTATTATGCGATTCGTCATCCTGCTTTGTCTGATTTTCTCTTCTGTTTCCTTGTTTGCTCAGGTAAATTCCCCTCCGCCCAATGTAATCCTCATCGTTATTGATGACCAGGGTTATGGTGATTTTGCCTGCCATGGAAATGAATTGATAAAAACGCCACATCTTGACCAGCTATACGAACAAAGTCTTCGCCTCACCAATTTTCACGTGAGCCCGACTTGTTCTCCAACCCGGGCTTCTCTGATGACGGGCCATGACAGCAATCGCACTGGGGTTTGGCATACCATCGCCGGACGCTCTCTGCTGTACCGGGATGAGGTGGCCATGCCAGCCTATTTCCTTGCCAATGGCTACGCGACTGGAATGTTTGGCAAATGGCATTTGGGGGACAATCCTCCCTTCCGTCCCATGGATCGGGGCTTTCAGGAAGCCGTTTATCACGGAGGAGGCGGGGTTTGGCAGGGACCGGATTACTGGGGCAATGATTATTTCGATGATGTCTATTTCCGCAATGGAGTAGCTGAAAGCTTCTCTGGCTATTGTACGGATGTGTGGTTTGAGGAAGCAATGGGATTTATGGAGGAAAAACAGCGGGAGGAAAAGCCCTTCTTTTGTTATCTCGCAACCAATGCGCCACATGGTCCTTTTTGGGTGGAAGACCGATATGCTGACCCTTATCGCGATAAACCCGAAGTACCCAATCCCAACTTTTATGGGATGATCGCCAATGTAGATGAAAACATCGGCAAACTGATGCGCTACTTAGAGCGGAATCAAATGCGAGACAATACACTGCTCATTTTCATGACCGATAACGGAACGGCCGCGGGGGTTCGTTTGGACCCAAAAACCGAGCTGGCGAGTAGTGGTTTTAATGCAGGCATGCGCGGACAGAAGGGGAGCATGTATGAAGGAGGGCACCGTGTGCCTTGCTGGATCAGCTGGCCAAAGGGCAAACTTGCCGTTGGAAAGGATCTGAATCAGTTGACGGCTCACGTAGATCTTCTGCCCAGCTTATTGGACTTATTGGATTTGAATTGGGATGGGACGCTTGCCTTTGACGGGGAGAGTATTGTGCCAGCTCTGAAAGATCCAGCGGCTTCACTTGGAGATAGAATTCGGATTACCGATTCCCAACGCCTGGAAGTACCCGAAAAATGGCGACGCTCAGCGGTGATGCAGGGTGATTGGCGATTGATCAATGGTGAGTCGCTGTACAATGTGGCAGATGATCCGGGTCAGCAAAACAATCTGGCTGCTACACATTCGGAGAAAGTCAATGTACTACGGAATGCTTACGATAAATGGTGGGGAGGTTTGCAAGCTGCCCTTAGAGATACAGCCTGGATTGATTTGCCCCAATCGACGCAGACACCTATGACGATTTTTGTGCATGATATGCACATGGATGCAGAGGGAAAACCGGTTCCCTGGAACCAGAGCGGGATTCGAAAAGGTCAAAAAAGTATGGGTTGGTTTGCCATCAATGTGCCGCAAGCGGCACGCTATCGGATCAGTTTGTATCGTTGGCCCCCGGAAATTCAACAAGCATTGACAGCAGGTCTGGATGTACAGGCGGCCTTGCCCGGTACCAGTATGGACGGTCTGGCAGAAGGCAGTGCACTTTCGATTCAGAAAGCAGGCGTATCAGTAAGTGGAGAAAATCGTGAAACTGATGTAATCGCTCAGGAAGCGGCCATTCACTTTGAGCTGTCGCTTCAGCAAGGCCACCAAAAACTGCGCACTTGGTTTACTGAAAATGATGACGTGGCGTTTGCACCAAATTATGTTGTAGTGGAAAGACTGCGTGCAGCTGATCACTAACAATAATGCGAGTTTTGGATAAGCGGTGGTTGTATTTGCTCGAATATCATTAGAACCAGCCTTCTACTGTTCTTTTCCTGTGATGAAAAGAACCAAAAATCAAGATGGAAAAATGCTTCCTGCGCACAATCCATCGCCTCACCCCGCTTTTCCGACAGGCCAACACGCTTTCTAAGCTATGTAATCAAGCTTTTCAAGCTGCTTAAACAAAATATGACGCTAACAATTGGTGTCCAGAACAGACTCAGCGCATCTGTCGGGCGAATTTTCCCGGTAATTGAGAAATGGACCGGATACGAATATTGCGATAATAGGCTTCAGCCGCTTCGGACTGGATTTGGATTTTGCCGCTGGTCAGTGGCCGGGCCTGCCCATCAACATATTCCTGCGCATTTTCCAGGACCATGACGACTTTGCCATTGACAATGTGCCAGGCTTTGTCTCCAAGACAAATTACTTCCAGGCGATTCCACTCCCCATGTGGGTTTTCGAAATTGGCACTTCTGCGGCAATGCCCGGTCGGTCCACTCTTGAAGGTACGCAGCTCGCCTTGCGGATCATACATCCAATAAGAATGACCATTTTCACTTTTCTGGCTGGCTCGTATGTCCATGCTGACGCCCGCGAGAGGATGGAAATCTCCACAATCGGTTTCCTGGACTTGCATCTCCGGAGCACGCATCCAAACATTCCAGAATTGCCCATGTGGTTCCTGACAGTGATAGAGCAGACCACTGTCCCGTTTGTCTTGCAGACGTGGTTCAAATTTTTTTTGTCCCCACTTAAACTCGAATTGTAAGTGGTAATTCTGGTAAGATTGTTTGGTACTTAAGCCGCCATAGATTTCACCACTGATGGCCAGGACAGATTGTTTCCCGTCTTCGACTACCTGAAAAACCCTGAGTGGATCTTGGTTGAGCCCGATCGGCGTACCATTCATCCCATCTCCTTTTTCAACTCCATCCAGCTTGACAGAATGATGAGGAACCCCCATGAAAATGTCCCATTTGCTGAGGTCATTGTCGAGTAAATTTTCCCACTTTCCTTGCGGAAAAGTGTTTGGCTGAAAACTGCTCAACAGAAAAAAGAATGAGAGGAGAAGCGCGAAGGTAAACCGCATAGAAGGAAGGGTTGGATTGTAGATCCGTCAAAGATGGTAAATCCAGGCTTCAGGAAATGATATGATCATTGCTGATCTGTGGTGATTAGGATGATTTATCTAACACAAAAGAGTAAAACCGGAAAGAATGCTTGCTAAATGGTGATTTCGATGCGATTGCCTTCCGGATCGAGTACCACGCTTTCATAGTATCCGTCCCCGGTGGTGCGGGGCCTACCCGCAATGGTATACCCATCATGGCCGATCTTTTCGGTCAGTCTATCCACCGCTTCTTTGCTGCCAACTGAGATGGCAAAATGAATGATTCCCAGATGTTCAGTCCCATTTTCATCAGATAAAGAGGCTATGCTGGGTTTGTGCATCAATTCCAGTCTGCATCCGCTTGAAAAGGATAAAAAATAGGAAGTGAATGCTTTGTGTGGGTTGTGGTAAAGAGTACCCGCCTGGGCAGAGAAATAGCTTTCGTAAAAATGCTTCATCTTCTCAATGTCTTTTACCCAGATGGCAAGGTGTTCGATCTTGATCATGGAATTATTGATTTTTGGCACAGTCAATGATCTGTTTCAAGGCCGTATCGAGTTTGTAGCTTGCCCAAAGCGTGGTATCTGCTTCAATTGCGATTGGATCAAATCCGGCCTGAATATACCTGCGGATAGAGGCAAGCGCGGGGTCTTTTTTGCCTGAAATCCTCAACAATGACTGGCCACCGGGAATACAAAGCTTTCCCTCATACTCGTAACAGAAGATCAGGACCTCATCCCCCTTTTTAAGTGCGCTGCCAGCAAAACAATCGCTCCTGATCACACTGCCAGTTTGAATGTTTCCTCCTGATAC
>JBCBZF010000518.1:0-5133 GCA_039815525.1 Bacteroidota bacterium
AAAGCGGTGCGCAAGCTGATCTGGATTGTAGCCGAACTCAGCGGGCGGACCGAAGAAGTTAAAAATGTGTTAAAGGGATAAAATAATTGATCCTCCTGATGTTTGATGGGTAAAAAAGAGCAAACAGGAAGCGAAGCGTGAAATTTTTCCAGCCACAATACCGAAGCTGTACCGATGAAGAATTGATGGAACTCATTTCTGAGCGTGATGAGTGGGCCTTCGAGGTGCTGTATGATCGTTACAGCCAGCGGATGTTGCAATACTTCCATCGGATGTTGTGGCAGGACGAGGAAACGGCCCAGGACTTTTTGCAGGAGTTGTTCATCAAAGTGGTGGAAAAGGCCCAAACCTTCGACAGCAGTCGTCGTTGTTCGACCTGGTTGTATACGCTGGCTGGCAATATGTGCAAGAATGAATACCGCCGGCGCGGGGTGCGGAAAGTAATGACCAAGCTGGACGACACCTACGAAAGTGCGCTACCCAGTGAAGATTTTCGCGACGAATTGGATCAGCAAAGCTTTCGTTCTGCTTTGGCTGAAGAAGTGAATCAGTTGAGTGATACGCATCAGGAAGTGTTTCGCCTGCGCTATCAGGAGGAACTTCCCATTCGGGAGATCAGTGAGATCGTGGGTTGCTCAGAAGGAACGGTCAAGTCGCGACTTTTTTATGGCTTGCGAAAGCTGGCAGGTAAGCTGCAGGCATTTGATCCCAAAAACTGATTGCCACAATGCGTATCAGAAAAATGATTGAGAAAGATTGAAAGACCAAGAACCAAGCGATATGAAAGAGATTGAAGCATTATTGAAGGAAAGAGACTTTGCGCATCTGACTGCCGCAGAGAAGAAATTGGTTCGGACGGAGATGAGCGAAGCTGAATATGTCCGCATGCGGGCGGTTATCACTGGCGTACAAGCCCTAACAGCCACAGAGAAGCCGCTGGTTCCCCGAGAGCATATTCGCACACAGGTGCGGGCGCATATGCGTACCCAAAGCCAGAATGGCCTCGGCAACGGACTCAGTCGTTGGCTGCGGTATCGGATTCCGGCCTATCAGGCCGCAGCGGCGGTGGTGGTGCTCGCCTTTGCATTACACTGGTTTGGCAACCGCCTGCCCGGCAATGTTCCACAGCCAGGCTTTTCCGGAGAAATCATGTTCGCTGATACCACTGGCAATGATTCCAGTCGGCAAGGGGTGAGTCTGTACGAAGATTCGGTTTTCGCCCGTTTTATGCGTGAAGCATACTAAGGCATGATGCCCATTTTCTGCATCAAAAAGGTCGCATTGAGATTTTGAGAAATGCCGTCCTTTAATTTGTAGTCAAAGTCGAGATGATCATCATAGATGTCGACTTCAAAACGTTTGTTAAACGCATATTCGGGATATTGATCAGCCAGGTTCCCCAAGGCAAGATCGTGGGTGGCGATCAGTCCCACGCCTTTGAGCTGGATCAATTGCTCAATGAATTTGATGGAACCGGTCTGTTTATCCTTGGAATTGGTTCCCCGGAGCATCTCATCAACAATGATAAACACAGGTTTTCCTTGCTTTAATTTGTCAATGATCGCCTTCAGTTGCTTCAGTTCGGCATAGAAATAAGATTCATTGTCATCCAGCGAATCCGTTGCCCGTACGCTGGTGATCATTTCAATTGGACTAAAGCGAAACTCCTTCGCACAAACTGGTACGCCACACATCGCCAGAATCAAATTTACCCCAACTGTACGCAAAAAGGTACTTTTTCCCGCCATATTTGCACCTGTAATGACCAGGAATTCACCGGGTTTGTTCAGCATCACATCATTGTCGACCCGCGTAGTTGGATTCAGCAAAGGATGCCCAAGGGCATCGGCATGTAAATGAAAAGGGCCTTTCTCCACTTTTGGATATACAAAGGCCGGATGATTCGCCGCATAGCGGGCCAGGCTGTTGAGTGCATCCCATTCCTGCATCACTTCCAGCCAGTCAACCAGCGCTTCCCGGTGGCTTTCCTTCCAGACCTCCAACCGATACTGACAGCGAATGTCCCACAGCATCATTCCATTGAGCAAAACGCCGGCAAATGGATTGAGTCGTTGGTCCAGATAGTAGGTCAAATCTCCCAGGCGTTCAATGGCCGCACTGGCTTTTTCGCCATGATGGATCAGGCGTTTCTGCAAAGAAGCCAATCGTTCGCTTTTCACCTCTGCGTCTTCAATCCGCTTAAGCAGACGAGCATAGGTGCGCAGAATATTGGATTTCTTCCCGAGCTGCGCCTGTTGGCGGCCAGTGCGCTTCAAATGTGGACCAATGACAATCAAATTGAGGAAAAAGACAGCAGTCGGTACGAGGCCACTGATCCGGACATCTACCAGACTTTCACGCAAAGCAGGAATATCCGGAATGATCCAGGCCAATAGTGCCACGACAAACAAACCCGGTAAAATCCAGAGAAGCTTAGGATAAAGGGGATGGGTTTTGAAAAAGACTGGATCTGCCAGCCATTCGGTTAAAGCGTCCCATTCTGTCCCTTTCTCTTCCAGGCCAGCTCCGGTCGCTTCAAAGTCGAGATTTGCGCCCAATTGCTGGCTCCAATCCTGAATTGCTTCCTGTTGGCGAAGAATACTGGATTGGTCCTGAAAGGGTGCTTGCAACCAGGCCGCTAATTTTTCTTTGCCTTTGACGGTTGCGGTACGATTGATGGCCTGAAAAATCGAGGCACGTCCAAAAATGTCCAGGTCAAAGCTGTAGGCATGTTGGGAATTGATAAAAGACTTGCCGTCGGAAAAATCACTGCGGTCACCTGCCAGCGCTTTTTGTTCCAATTCTGCGATCCCAATCAAACGCTGTAGATGTGCTCTTTTCGCCGCAACCTCCACATGCTGTTTGACCAAATACAGAAAAATACCCAGGCCGACTACGCTCACCAACATCCCCAGGAAGAAATCTATCCGAAACACAAAAACTGCCAGGGCCACAAACAACACAAATACGCCCAGCCTCGCGTAGGACAAAAAGTTGTAGCGCCCTTTCGATTCATTGAGAGCATCTTGGTACTGCTGAAGAAAAAGCTGATACTGATCAGTAGGTTGCTGCGCCATAATAAAGCCTTAAAAGGGCAAATATACAGAATGCCAGATGGCGAAATAACAAAAAAAACTCCTGCGAAAGGGCAGGAGTAATTCATGGTGAATTTGAAAGGGCGACGTTCGTTTTGGGCGTTGTAAAAAGGCTGTTAAATGTTCTGTGTTGTTTGTTATGCTTCTATGTACGGGCAGGTCACAGAAAGGGTACCCACCAATCAACATTGGTGTAGGTTGTTTGAATAAGTGTGTCGGATGATTGAATAAAAGAAGCCGTCAGTTGTCCCAGTAATTGAGGTCTTTGTTCTTCTTCTTTTTGGTTCGATTGACCACGTACTGCAAAAAGCGGGTAATCGTGATGGGGTCCAGACCAATGGTTGGCTGGAGATTTTTGTTTTGATAGTAATCGTAATACATCTGGCGGGCCACCATCAGACGTTCTCCTCCATCCACCGGCAGGGTCTCCATAATGGCGTGCAAAGTAGAAGGATCGAGATTTTGCTGTGCCACGGCTTCGGGAGAGTTGTCAAAAATGTCCAGGTTCACCACTGCGGTACGCAATTCCTCGGGTGTATCATAGGGGAAAATAAGCACGGTATCGAGTGTGGCGGTATCTTCCAGCAAATAGTTGACAGCAAACAGATAGTTTTTATTCCCTTTGTAAGAATCTGCATAGTCAGCCACAATCAGGGTACTGGGATGGTAGCCTACGTGCGTAAAATAGAGCGTATCACCTAAGCCAACCGGCACACTGTAAAATCCCTCTGAATTGGTGATCGCGCCCCGACGGGTATGATTCACCTGAATCCGTACGTAGGGGATTGGCTCGTTACTGTTTTTGCTGGTGACCATACCGGAAAGCTGCAAGACTTTGGGGTCATCCGCTTGGGAAAATGCCAGACTGGGCAGCAGAAGCAGTAGCGCGAGTTGTATGAAAAGGATTCTCATAGTCTAAAGATAACAGAATTTGGTCTCTTATTCATTGTACGCTTCATCATCAGTGTGAGTTGATCTCGTATGATGAGATGCAATTTTCACCAAATCAGTTGCCTCAAGGAGCAAAAAAACCGGGCAGTAATTGGTCAACAAACAGACTTTCCTTTGGTTTTCGCAAAAAAAGGGCCGACTCAATTGAGTCGACCCATGATGTATCCAGAACGTGTTTTAACTTTTTTACCAGTCTTCGAGCGGAATCTCCTGAATGTGATTGCCATCCTCATCGACATCTTCATCACCGCCAATTTCATTGATCAAATCGCGCTGATCTTCATGCTGGTACACGGAATCACCGAAAGCGAGAATCGGAATAAAGACAAAGCCCAACAGTGCCAGTCCAATCCCAAAACCATCCGAGCGACCAAATTTCTTTGCCATGCCAAGATTGATGATGATGTTCCCAATCAGGCTGACAATCGGGATGAAAAGCAAGAGGATCATCCAGCCAGAGTTACCCGAGATCTTGATATACCGATACACATTGTAAAAAGGGATCAAAGCTTCCCAACCAGGGCGACCAGCCTTTTCAAAGATTTTCCAAAAGGAAACGATGTACAAGATGAGGGTCGAGAAAACGAAGGCGAGAACAAAAAGAGGTGCGATTTCATCCATGATAGCGGGAGATTAGTGGTGTGATACAATTCATTTACGGGGGAATGAAGCAGCTGGTTGTGAAATTTCATCGATGAAGTGTGGCAGTTTGTCGAAGAAGCGCGACAATATTTCAATCCTTCGCAACAACCTCGCTTGACGCTTGCGCGTATGATCAAATATGACATTCAAACACCATGCTTCTATTTGGTTTAGCATAGAGCCTTCCCCTTCTTTACTTGATCTACCAGCATTGAGGCGATTGCATCTGCAGGAACGCGAAGATGGTCGCCTTGAAATTGTTAAGCCGCCTCAACTCATCGATCCGATTTTGTGGAAGCAATTGGCAGTTGCAGTCATGTCTATCATGATTCTGAGCTGGTTTTTGGACAATCCCCGTCTCATCAAATACATGACCCCATTGATGTTATTGGGTACAGGTATTTTGGGCGCCGCCGCGGTTTGGTCCAGTCTACAAGTCATCCGT
>JBCBZF010001220.1:0-1955 GCA_039815525.1 Bacteroidota bacterium
ACTCGCGACCCCATGCGTGACAGGCATGTATTCTAACCACCTGAACTACCGGACCTAAATGAACGGATTGCAAATATACGCGCTTCCGCTGATGCTGCAAATATTTTTGAATCTTTTTTACGAAAAAGTTTTCAGCAAGGTTTTGTCATCAAATTTTCTCGTAAGTATCGGTCTCAATCCAGCCTTCTACTTTCCCGATATTGCTGTCTTCCACCCGGATTTTGGCCCAGCCATTGACCTCATCCATGAGCGCGACCTTCACGCCTTCATGTAGAATGATGAGATCAGTTTTCCCGGCTGGTGCATCTTTGACGTAGACATTTTCAGAGAAGATAATTGCCGCTTGGGAATCCTGTTCCAGAGACATCCGCTGGCTGCTGATGAACAGCAAGACCAAAGAGAAGACCAGGGCCACAATGCCCCCAAAAAATCCAAGGCGTTTGGCCATGGTTTGGTTCACAAGCAGAAAAACCACTCCCCCAATCAAAGCCAACCATAAGAAACCCACAGCCCAGCCACTCCATTGTCCAGAGGTACGCCCCTGATACAAATTGCGCCACCAGGCCACGAAAAACAGCTCAGGTGCTGCTTTGAGATTGTCGGCAATTCTGAGATTGGCCAAACGAAGATTGTGCAGCACGTCCTCCGCATCAGGATCGAAACTGAGCGCGCGCTCATAATGCAGGATAGCCGGTGCGACATGCCCCAGACGATAATGTGCATTGCCAAGATTGTAGTGCAAGTCTCGCGAACTGAGATTCATGCCCAAAATCGAATCGTACAATGCCACCGCTTCTGCGTATTGCTCAGCCTGAAAAGCCTGATTGGCTTGATCAAACAATGCATCAGCCTGTGCGTATGCCTTGCTTCCCATCAACGGGAAGAGACTCAACAGGCCAATACAATATGCTTTCAATTGATTCATGATACTTCTAGAATGGGTCTCGGCTATGCAATTTCTTTTTCCAAATCCGTGATCAAGGTCATGGCCTGCTGATAGGTCGCATCCATGCCACCCTGCACAGCGGATGGTGCATACAAAGCCATTTCGCATTGGTCTACCAGGGCAATCAAAGCTTGCTGCTTTTCTTCACTGACACCACGACCAGCCAAAGCAGCAGTGGCAGATTCACGACTCATCTGAGACTGTCCCATATTGAGTTTGTTTCCTAAATAGCCCCATAGCGCATTCACAATCTCATTGTAAAACCCTTTGCTGTCGCCTTCTTTTTGCAGGGCTTCAGCCTGCGACAGACGCTTGCGAGCCATTTTATTGGCTTTCCGCATACGCGTACCAACCACATCGTCGGCAGCGGCGTCCTGTCGGCTTTTCCAGACAAATAAACCAATAAACAGCAGGAAGGGAGCAGCATAAAGGCCCCAAAACCCGGCTGAACCAAAGAAAGAGGCCGATGGGTCTCGCAATTCCCCGCTATCCAGATGGATATACCGAATGTCTTCTGCCAATAACTCAAGGTCTTCAGACCGGATTACAGCGGCTGAAGCCTCAGTGGCTTCTCCGCTTACTTTTAAAGAAAATTCGTCTGAGGACAAATTGACATAATCTCTTTTGTTGATATCGAAATAGGCAAACTCAACCACAGGAAGCTTATAGGTTCCAGGATTACGTGGCACAATCAAATAATCAAAGTTTTTCCGACCGCTGATCACCCCGCCTGACTTTGAACTCTTGTCCGCTATTTTGGGATCATATAATTCGAAATCTGGAGGGAAATTCAGACGAGGTTCCTTGATCGATTTGATATTGCCCTTGCCTGAGATTTTGATGCTTAAGGTTACGGGTTCTCCGGTTTCGGTTTCCAGTGTATCTAAGCGAACCGCCATCTCATAGGTTCCAACCGCACCGTCAAAATTGGCAGGTCGGTTTTTCGCTGGAAGTGGCCTGACGTTGACTGTGATGGGATTGGAGGCAAAATTATATTCAACATTCTGAT
>JBCBZF010000323.1:0-6673 GCA_039815525.1 Bacteroidota bacterium
CAGCATTTTCAGGATCTACCGAACCAGATCCATCAAATTGTACGGTCAAGGGACTGGGACCGTATTGCACATCAACGGCAATATGAGCAGTTGGAGCGGCATTGCCACCGTAGCAGATCTTCCGAATGGAGCTGACGTCTTCATATTGGATGTAGTACACACAACCATCATTGGGATTCATGCTCATGTGGGCAATTTTTTGATTTCCATCCAGAAATGGATGGATGGCGACCAATTCCCGTTCGTCATTCAGCTCAAAGCGTTTGATCCAGCCAGAGTAGTCAATGGCAAAATAATCGCCCTGATATTCCTCTGGGAAATTATCGCCTTCGTAAAAGACGCCCCCAATGGCACAGGTGCCACTAAAGGTATCGCTGACCACGGGCGTATTGGCGGCCTCTACTGAAATTCGAGCGGCCGCACCATCTGCGTCAAAGCCAGCGGTGTAGACGCCTTCCTCCATGTTCTGACCATCACGATTGGCCCAGGTGAGCCAGGGACGCTGATGCACAAATTGTGGAATACTCTGCGGAATAACCTGGTTGCGGTCGCAGCGATTGGCGAGGATGAGCGGGTCGCTTTCATGTGGCTGGCCAATCAGGTCCTGAAAGTAAAAGAATTCCTTATCACAATTCCCGCCATTGAAGAGAGGGTTGGCCGCATCCTGGTTGTTGATGTAGGTTACGGTGTAGGGATAGCGACCCAGCATGCCTTCATATATGGGCCATCCAAAGTTTTGCCCCCCTTCAGTGATGACATTGATTTCTTCCCAAAAGCCCCAACCCACATCTCCGGTTACGATGACTCCCGGATTCCCATCGGCTGGATTGTGGCTGCCAGTTTCCGGTTCGACCGTAAAACGGTAACTGTTGCGCAGTCCCAATGCCCAGACCCGCGAACGCGGGGCACGTGGATTGGTAGCATCAAACCAAGGATTGCTGGGAAGGCCTTCCCCGGTATTGGGGTCAATGCGGAGCATTTTGCCATTGAGACAATCGATGAGCTGGGCACGGAAGGAGCCGATATCTTCTTTGGGAGAAATGATGCCATCGTCCAGGGCCTGGACGCCAAAAGCACCGGCTGCATCGCCCCCGCTGTCGATCCCTCCGGGAGAGCCTCCGTCACCGACGGAGATGAGCAACGTCCCATCGGTCCCAAATGCCAGATGCCCCACGCCGTGGGAGACATGCAATAAAGGAATGCCGGAGCTGATGTCTTCTCCGATCAGCACCTTTCGGCTGTTGGGAATGGTGGAGGTAAAGTTGGTCGCCGGATCGGCGGTATAGCGGGTCAGACGCCCGATAGAAGCCTGATTGGTCAGGCTGATGCCGGGGTCGTAGTCAGGTGTTCCAAAATAGAGTAGGTGGTGCCGTTCGACGGAATAAAGTAAATAGAACAGACCATTGTTGAGGAAGTTTGGATGTAGCACCACGCCTGTCAGACCGTGATCCCCCCAATTGCCAACTTCTGCAGAAATGTCGATGACAGGTTGATCAGATTTTTCATCATCCTCAACCACCCACAATCTCCCTGCTTTTTCCCAGGCGTACATGCGGCCATCTTCGGCAAAGGTTAATCCGGTAATTTGGTCCCAATCATCGCTGACCAACTGATCAACAAAGACCGGAGGCAGTTCCTGCGCTGGAACGTACAGAACCACCAGTGTTGCCAATAGGGACAAAAATATCTTTCGCATCAATTCTCCTGTTTGATCAATTTGCCGGTAATGGTTTCACCACCAGCCCGAATTTCGTAAGGATAGATTCCCGCAGGAATTTTGGACAAGCTGATCCAATGCTGGTCTTTCCCACCGCTACCTTCCCAGCTATCCGTCATAAGCACTTTCCCCTGCAAATCAAGCAATTGAAAGGATGCTATTCCATCCAAATTTTGAATCACTATGCTACATTCATTGCGGGCAGGATTGGGACTGAGCTGAATAGAGGGCGGAAGGGGAAACAGAACCTTCAGTGCTTCTGTAAAGTCCAGAAAGCCATCTTCACGGACCATTTTTATCCGATAATAGTTTATGCCCCATTCTGGTGAGCGGTCCATAAAGTTGTAGGCTCCACTGCCTTTCCCTTGCAGGGTCCCGAGTGATTCATAATGCAATAAATCCGGGCTTCTTTCGACCACATAGGTCAGTTTTTCCTCTTCGTTAATACTTGACCAGGAAAGATTGACCAGACTGCTCGTTGGATTAGCCTGCCAATCCGTCAATTGCGCAGGTGAGTCGCCACAGTAAGGGAAAACCAGTTTTTCATCTGAATCTTCCAGACCAGCAGGATCCGTTACGGTCAGCTTGATCCGGAAATAGTATATCTCATCATTGCAGCCCTCGGGTGTCACCAGGGTCGTGGTTTCGGCCTGCTCATCGATGGGTTCTGGATGGTAATGGGTGTTGTGATGCAGAAAAGTCTGCCACTGATAGCGCATCTCATCGGGGCGGTGTTCTGCGTCCTGTACATCAGCGGCGAGCAACAGTTCTGTGATTCCATTGACACTGTAAAATGCGCTATCCTCAAAACTACTGATCTCTACCTGGGGCGGGCTGTTGTTAACAGAAATCGTAACACGACTTTGGTGCGCTGCGCCTTCATCATCGCTGGCGGTCAGAATCACCTCGAAGGCGGTTGGCTCGTTGTTATCAGTCGTGAAGGTGTGAGAAGGATTCGGCAGATTGGTGAATTGGCCATCTCCAAAATCCCAGGCATAGTAAAGGGTATCGTCATTGGGATCTACAGACTGATCACTGCTAAACTGAACTTCCAGTGGGCCAGGGCCATATTGTTTGTCCAGGGAAATGCTGGCAGTTGGCGGGGCATTCCCCCCAAAACAAATCCGGCGAATCTGGAAATTGGCATAGTTGACGTAATACAGGCACCCATCGGCTGGATTGGTGGTCAGGTGGACGATGCGGTTATCCGGATCATCATAAAAATCGCGCACTTCGGTCAACTTTCTGTTTTCATCAAACACCAAACGTTTGATCCATCCAGAATGATCGGCCATGAAATAATTGCCGTGATACTCTTCCGGGAATACATTGCCATCATAAAAAGCACCACCGATGATACAAGTGCCTTCAAATGGCGCACCATAGACGCCGGAGGCGGGATCGCCAACTTGTGCCTCGATCGGCTCTCCATTGCTATCATAACTCGAAATCAATGCGCCTTCCAGCTGCGGATTCCCACCTTGATTCGAGTAAGCCAATAGTGGTCTTTTGTGTACAAAGCGTGGAAATTCAGCGGTAATACCGACAAGCGGATCACAGGGATTGGGGAAAAATGGATTTGCGTCTGCCCGGTCCTGGATGATCAAGTCCTGGAAGGCAAAATGTGGAAAATTACAGCCACTGAGTGGATTTACGGCATCTGGATGATCCGTTCGCGTATCGCGATAAGGATTGAGTTCCCACATTCCCTCGTAGAGCGGCCAGCCAAAATTTTGCCCCGGTCCATCAATGAGATTGAGTTCTTCCCATTTATGCCATCCCACGTCTCCTGCCAAAATACTCCCCGGCTGCCCTTCATCCGGACTGTGTCCACCGGTTTCTGGGAAGATGGCAAAACGATAGGCATTTCTTAAGCCAAGTGTCCATACCCGCGAACGAGGTGAGGCAGGCTGAGCGGGATCAAACCAGGGATTACTGGGGAGGCCTTCTCCATTGTCGGGATCGATCCGCAGAAGTTTTCCACTGTGAGAATCGATGAGTTGGGCGCGAAATGCACCGACATCTTCCCGGGATTCAATGATGCCCTCGGCCAGTGCCTGTGGGGCATAGGAGCCATGTGCGTCGTCGCCATTGTCGACGCCATCAAAGGCAGCACCATCGCCAATCGCGATCAGCAAACTGCCGTCTTCAGAAAACAGCA
Organism: Bacteroidota bacterium; assembly: GCA_039815525.1. Taxonomy (GTDB): domain Bacteria; phylum Bacteroidota; class Bacteroidia; order J057; family J057; genus JBCAWW01. Next base: position 3,879 of record JBCBZF010000323.1, read on the forward strand.
AGGCCCCCACGCCATGTGATTTGAACAACAGTGGCAGTCCCGTTTCTTTGGTTTCACCAATCAGGACCTTCCGGCTACCAGACACCAGTGAGCTAAAACCAGTGTTCGGATCCAGGGTATAACGGGTGAGTCGCCCGATCGTGGCCTGTCTTGGCTCTTTCGTACCGGCTACATAATCTGAGGTACCAAAATACAGCAAGTGATGCCGATTGACGACATACAAAAGATAAATATGACCGTTGTTTTGAAAATTGGGATGCAAGGCAAAGCCCAATAAACCATGATCATTCCACACCCCGACTTCATCACTCAGGTCCAATATCGGTTGATTGGGCTTTTGCCCATCCGGTGTCATCCAGATGCGACCGAAGCGGTCCCAGACAAACATTCTGCCGGTTTCGTCGAAGCTCATCCCAGCAGGATGTGCCCATCCGCTGCTATAAAGCTGGTCAGAAAACTCAAAAGGCAAGCCGTGTTGAGCAGGCAGGAAAAATGTATTGCCGATCAAACACATCAGGAGAAGAATCAGTCGCTGCATGGTGAGAATTTGGTATCTCCAAAGATACGGAACTCTTCTGCATAGCAGAAAAATCATTAACTTAACGAGCAGTACAGCCAAGCCGTTGACCATGATTCGGAATTCGCATACAGAGACCCCTATTTTTGGTGCCCCTCTCCTGCCGGGTAGCACCTCCTGGATTCAGAAATACTATCGCCTGAGCCGCTGGCTGACAATCCCGACTTTATTGGTACTGGCGGTGGTTCTCATCGCTTTGAGCGACACCATTTCCGGCTTTTGGATTAGCGTCATTGCCATTGCGGTGCCCATCAATTTCATTGTCTTCCACGCCTTGATTGCGAAGGTTTTTGCCAAGATGGATCAGGGGGAGTGGCATAAGCACAAATTGTATATCAGCCGTGAATCATTGACGATTTATTCCCCCGAGAAAGAGATTGAAACTTTCTACCTGAAAGACCTGAGCAATATCCGGTGGATTTATTCTGGCTATGAACGTGCTTTTTTCCCACAGGGCAAGCACTTCAGTGGCAGCAGCAATGAATTGCACTTCAACTACCGGACCCGCAAGGTCAGCTTGCGCTTCCGGCTGGTCTCAGTTGATCATTTCCAGGTGTTTCGGTCACTGATTGATGATTGGTACGAATGGGAGATTCCATTTGAGGAATACAATCAAACCTCCGGTTTGCCCGTCAACAGTCACCGCCTGCGGGTGTGAGGCATCGGGCGGGGTTTAAACCCCGCGCGACCCAACAGCCCGGGCGAAGCCCGGGTTTCAACATCCTTGCGCAGCAAGCCGCTTCCAATCGGAAGGCATCACACCGCTTGTGGGACACAAGCCAAGACCCTCCCCGGGTTTAAACCCGGCCCACCAAAGCAGCCGCCCTCCGAAGAAAGCGGCCGCGTTCAATATCATGCACTGATTCTTTACCCCTGCGGATTCAGAATCAAGTCAATCCGCTTGTGCAAATCTTCCAGGTGAATGCGGGACATCCGGTCGCGAGTCCGCGGTGCAGCCCGCAGAACCATTCGGTCCAGTTCACGCAATTCCGCCCGGGCGATGGCACGAATATCCGACTGGCTAACATCTACAGGTGTAAAACCAAAGAAATTCCGTGCTCTGGCCGGCACCGGAGCCTGCTCTTTTGTCATCAGATATTCCAGACGTTCAATGTGGGCGCGCTGTAAGTTACGACGATAGGTATCAATCTTCTGACCAAGGCGTAACTCTGACCAAATGCCGGTGCGCAAATCGTTGCACAGATCCAGCAAACTGTATGCTTCCTCGCCATTGAGCGCTTCATTCTCGATCATGCGCGCCATCCGTCCCGGATCCAGCAGATTATTCAGCGTATTGGCCTGGACGCCACGCAGACGATCCACAATTCCTGCAGACTGAAAGCGTTGCAACAATTCCGGCTCAATTACCCATTCAGGTGTGGCAAACAATTGCTTATTGAGAAAATCAACTGCCGCTGCCTGCTTTTCCTTTGGTACATGGGTATAAACCACGCCACTCTGGTCATAAGTTTTGTACTCCTCATACACCCCGCCAACATTGCTGCGCACATGGCCCATATAACGGTTCATTTGGCCCAAAACCTGCTGATACATCTCGCGCAGATCCGCATAGTCTTTTCCATCTTCAGCCGTCCAAAGTAGAAGATTGGGAAGAATCCGCTTCAAATTGGCGATCCCATAAGAAGAAGCTTTCATCGCATTGTCCCCCAAATCCTCAGTTTGCGAACTAGGGTCAATCGGATTGCCTTGTTGGCGACCAAATCGATAAATTGGATTCCCAGCTCTTTCTTTCACCCAAACATCCAATTTCTCTTTTGCCGCTTCCGAGGTCTCAACGCCTGGAAAATATGTATATCCCCACTGGATTGACCACATATCATATGGACCAATGTTTGGCATCAGACTCACTTCTCCATCTTCCGGCTGGGCCACATAATTGAAGCGCGCATAGTCCATGATAGAAGGCGCAGTCCCCATTTTCCGGGTGAAATAACGAGAACGAAGCGAGTCTACCGGATAAGCAGCACTGGAACCCATATTATGGGGCAAGCCCAAAGTGTGTCCTACTTCGTGAGCAGACACAAATCGAATCAGGCGCCCCATTACTTCGTCTTTGAATTTCACGCCACGGGCGTCAGGGTTGATAGCTGCGGTCTGAATGAAGAACCAATTGCGCAGGAGGTTCATCACATTGTGGTACCACATAATGTCTGACTCCAGAATTTCGCCTGTACGGGGATCATGAACATGTGGTCCC
>JBCBZF010000676.1:0-4106 GCA_039815525.1 Bacteroidota bacterium
CAGATTTCAATTTCTCCCGGAACAGAAGTAAGATCGTCAAACTTCTGGACAGGGAGAATGATGATATTGGTAATGGCTGGTTCATTGGTGAACAACTGGAAGTATACTATGATCGGGTCTTCGACGGGATCTGGCAATTGGATGAAGCTGATGAGGCTGAGACATTTGGTCGGGAAGTAGGACAGGTAAAACTGGCCGACTTAAACGATGATGGGACGATCAATGATGACGATAGAAAAATCGTAGGGTTTGTTGATCCTCAATGGATTGGCGGCATCACCAATACAATCAGGTTTAAAGAATGGGATTTTTCAGTGGTGGGCTTGACCAGACAAGGTCATACAATTAGAGCAAGGGCAATCTTTGCAAATAACTCCCTTGTAGGCAGGAACAACAATGTGAATATCAATTACTGGACACCAGAAAACCCCAGTAATGAATTCCCACGCCCTGATGCAGATCGGCAAGGCCCCAGAGATGAAGGCGCAGTGAACTATTTTGATGGCTCGTACTTCCGGGTGAGAAATATCACGCTGGGCTATAGCTTTAATGAGTCAGTGCTCAGTGCCATTAAGGTTGAGAATCTTCGTCTTTATATGACGGCTCAGAATCCTTTGCTGTTCCGGGTTGACGACAGACTGATTCCGGGCGTTGATCCTGACGTATCTGGCTCCGGCAGTGAATGGCTGCCCAGTCCTCGGACATTCCTGTGGGGGCTGAGTCTGACCTTCTAAATTCAATATCAACTGGTTCGCGAATGAGATCTGGCGCATATGCTCTGCAAGCAATGATTGTGTGAGCTGATTGCCTCGGCTGAATCAGAAGGTTTTACCTAATTCTTTCATCATTCTTGACGAAAAAGACATGAAAATATTCAAAGCAATTTTGCTGATAGCTGTCCTAAGCCTCTTTTCCTGTGAAAAATTCCTTGACGAAGAACTGACCGGTGGGGTGACCGCTGATGGCGTATATAATTCTCCACAAGGGATCAACTTTGCCCTGAATGCCACATACGAAGCCTTCACTCGTTTGATGGGAAATTCAAACAACCGGGAGGATGGATGGTCATTGACTACTCTGGGAACGGATACTTATGTAAATGGATCTGATGGTGGCAACAAAGCCTTCAACCGATATGACGCTGACCTCAGAGCAAGTTCCGGCATTTTGAATTCTGCCTGGAGTGACATGTATCGTGGGATCAACACAGCAAACGCAGTGATTGGCCGGGCTCCGGATGTGATTCAGAATACTGATGAATTGAACAATATTCTTGGCCAGGCCCACTTCCTGAGAGGATATTACTACTATTGGTTGGTTCGCCAATGGGGAGATGTACACTACACTGATGTGGAGACACAGGGAGTTGAGATTGAAGCGAACAGAACGCCGGTTGAAGAGGTGTATGCCCGGATCATTAAGGACATGGAGTTTGCTGCTGAGAATTTACCTGGTTTTCAAGGAGATCGGGGAAGAATAACTTCCTGGGCGGCAAAAACCGCTTTGGCGGAAATCCATCTGACCAATAAAAATTACGATGAGGCGGCTCAGTATGCGGAAGATGTCATCAACAATGGTCCATTCGATTTGGTCAGACCTTTTGCCGATTTATGGAAACTGGATAATGAAGACAACGAAGAAGTCATCTACGCTGTACAATTTACAGAAGACCCATTATTTGATGCGAGCGGAAACCCGGCTCACCTATTCTTCCTGATGGAGTACGATCGATTGGATGGGATGAAAAGATCCCTCGAGTTCGGGCGTCCATTTAAAAGATTCAAGCCGACAAACTACTTGTTGCAACTCTATGATCTGGAAGATGAAAGGTATGATGCAACCTTCAGAAGCGTCTACACCGCCAATAATGAAAGCTCTCTTGCCGCAGGTGTGAACTTGGGGGATACGGCGGTTTACCTGCCAAGAGTTCCGCTGACACAGGAGCAGAAAGATGCACGTCCTTATGGAGATCAGGTCTTCAACATTGATGAGTATACCGAAAGAATTTTTCCCACAAATAAAAAATGGGAACAGCCCAATCGGGCTGATGTCCAGGATGCTGCTGGTGGCCGAGACTTTGTTGTCTACAGATATGCTGATGTACTGCTGATTGCTTCAGAGGCAAACGCTCTGAAGTCATCTCCCAACCAGACAAAAGCCTTGCAATACTATAATGAAGTACGATTAAGAGCCTATGATGTGGATGATGTCACTTCCCTACCCGCTGTTACGAGTGTGGATCTTGATCTCATCCTGGAGGAACGTGCCAAAGAGTTTGCAGGTGAAGGCAAAAGATGGTTTGACCTGGTTCGGGTAGGTAAGTTGGCAGAGCGGGTCAGATTGCATAATGATGGAGGGGCACCCAACATACAGGATTTTCATCACCTCCGTCCGATTCCGCTTAATCAGATTGACAGGACCGCTAACGAATTTCCCCAAAACCCAGGCTACTAATGTATATCAAGGTCCCTTTGAGGAAAAGTTTTGAGTAATTAAGTTGTAACATATTGATGTTGGGAAGCCTTTTCTGATTCATCATATAAAGGCTTCCCACAGTTCCCATTATTGGCTGAAAGCCAGATGGATAATGAGGTTTAACTGTACATGATCTGATGGAAAAAAGAAGAACGTTTATCAAAAAAACACTGACTGGAACCACTGGCCTGTTTCTCGGAGGTGGACTGGTATTCTCAAATCCCCGTTCTGGCTATCACAATATACTGGGCGCGAATGAGCGGATTGGGGTCGCAGTGATTGGTGTAGGCGGACGATCAAAAGCGCTGGTCTCATCTATCCATAAAGATGAAAAGGCCACCATTCTTTACAACTGTGATGTGGATGAAGCGATCATAAAAAAGAACAATGAATGGTGCCAAAAGAATATTGGATATGTTCCCAAAACGGTAAAAGATTTTCGAAAGGCCCTGGATGATGATGCCGTAGATGCGGTATTCATTGCTACCCCCGAACATTGGCATGCACCAATGGCGATTATGGCTTTGCAGGCTGGCAAACATGTTTATGTTGAGAAACCATGTAGCCATAATCTTTTTGAGAATGAACTATTGGTTGCTGCCCAGGAGAAGTACAACAAAACTGTACAAATGGGCAATCAACAACGCTCCGCCAGGACCTCGATTATGGCGATTCAGGAAATAAAGAATGGCACAATTGGGGATGCCTACAAAGGCGAAGCCTACTATTCAAATAATCGTGGATCAATTGGTATGGGGAAAGAAGTTCCGGTACCGAAGACCCTCGATTGGGACCTGTGGCAAGGACCGGCACCTCGTCAGGCATTCAAAGACAATATCCATCCGTACAATTGGCATTGGTTTCGGGCGTGGGGGACGGGAGAGCTCCACAACAATGGAACGCATGAGATTGATATATGTCGTTGGGCGTTGGGTGTGAGCATTCCCAAGAGTGTCACTTCCTTTGGTGGGAAGTATACGTATGACGATGATTGGGAGTTTGCAGACAACCAGCAGGTTACCTATACTTTTGAGGGCGACAAGACCCTGTCATGGACGGGCCACAGTCGGGGGGTTATTTTGCCCAAACAACCAGGTCGGGGCGCCACCATTTATGGCAGCGAAGGCATCATTACGCTCAGCCGAAACTCATTTGAACTCTATGATCTGGGCGGCAAACTGATCCGGCAGGAAGTCGAGGCTGGGAAAAGCGGAACCATTGACACCGTGGGCGGCGGAAGTCTGACGGACGCACACGTCAGAAATTTCTTTGATTCTATCAGATATGGAACCGCTCTCAACTCACCCATTGATGATGCAAGTATTTCAACCATGTTGTGCCACCTGGGTAACCTTGCGCAGGATGCTGGTGAAACGCTTCACTTGACTAAATGCGGAAAAGTGATCAACGATGAAAAAGTGAAGGATAAAATAAAAAGAACATATCACAAGGACTGGGAGCCCAAATTATAATTGCCGGTTTTCTACCCCTCCTGTCATGAGCATTTTCTTGAACAGAAACTGATTCATCACATCATCCTGATTCAATTTAACCTTTCCTCCTACTGCAACGCCATCGGGGATGAGGTGCTGTCTTACGATGATCTGGTTCTGGTCACCGGCTCCGCGCCG
>JBCBZF010000260.1:0-7366 GCA_039815525.1 Bacteroidota bacterium
CGGATGGCTCTTGCAGCCTTATGCGAAACTCAGCTATCAGGCCAGTCCGCAATTGCAGTTTACTGCCGGGCTTCATGCAATGCACTTTTTCCTCAATGACCGCAGCAGCATCGAGCCACGCCTTTCCATTGGATTCCGTCCAGCAGCCAGGCACCAATTACGCCTTGCCTACGGACTGCATAGCCAGTTACAACTGCCAGGCACCTACTTTTCTGCCATCAGCGACAGTCTCGGGAATCTATCATTCCCCAATCAGAACTTAGATTTCACAAAAGCGCATCATGTTGTTTTGAGTTATCGATTCAATGCCTTGCAAAATCTCAGCATTAGAATTGAACCATACTTTCAGCGTTTGTTCAATGTTCCGATCGTTGATGCAACAGACCGTACATTTTCAGTCTTAAATCTCCTCGAAGGCAATGTATCGGAAGCCCTGACCAATGCGGGGACCGGAACCAATTATGGCGTAGAACTGACAGTGGAAAAGTTGCTGAGTCAAAACTACTATTTCCTCATCAGTGGCGCCTGGTACGAATCATTGTACACGGCTGGAGATGGCATCCAGCGTGATACCCGCTTTAATGGCAACTATATGCTCAGCGCGACAGCTGGTTATGAATGGGAACGCTATAATAAAAAAGGGAAGCAAGGTATCTTCGGACTCAACCTTCGGACACTCTATCGGGGGGGATTCCGGGGCATGCCAATTGATGTAGCAGCCTCTGTCGCGCAGAACCGGACTGTATTCATTGAGAGCAATGGCTTTACAGAATCATTTGGTGATTTTTTCCGGATTGATCTGCGTTTCACCTTTAAGCGCAACAAGCCAAACTACACCAGTACGCTGGGCATCGATGTACAAAATCTGCTGAATACCCAGAACATTGCGTATCAGGCGTTCGACTTTGTGCAGGAATCAGTGATTACAAAATATCAGTTTGGCCTCCTGCCACTTTTGAGCTATCGCTGGGAATTTTAATTTAGCGGCATGTGGAAACGGATTCTGAATATACTACTGGCCCTATTGTACCTTTCTTTTGCCCTGGTTCAATTCAATGATCCAGACGGCTGGATTTGGATCATTGGCTATGGGATCGCGATGGTTCTGGCAGGACTGGCTGTTACCAAGCGCTTTTTTCCGAAAATTACTTTGGGCCTATTGGTGGTTGGGGTGGCATTAATGCTGTATCACGCCCCGGGCTTATTTGCGTTTTTGACCAATGATGACGGCATTCGCTTTTCAGAAGGCATGTCCAATGATTTTCAGTACATCGAGAAAGCGCGTGAGTTTGGCGGCCTACTGATTGCCAACTTAGGACTGTGGTGGCTGTTTCATCAAGCAAGAAAGAGCACATAAAATAAAACAGCCCATTATTTTGGGCTGTTTCTTGGAAATCTTACGTCTTTTTATTGACGCCAGAATCTCCTCATGCTACGGTTTGTTTCGTAAAAAGGACTGATTACCCCTAATCAATCTTGGCTACATCGACTACTAAAACAAAAATGATGCCGAAATGAAAAAGCTTCTGTCAATCGTGGGGCCAACGGCAGTTGGGAAGACCAGATTATCCCTGCTTTTGGCGGAGCATTTTGGTACTGATATCATTTCTACAGATGCGCGTCAGTTTTACATTGGCATGGACATTGGCACCGCCAAACCAAGCCAGGAAGAACGCAGAGGCATTTCCCACCACTTTGTCGATTGTCTTCAACCTGATCAAAACATCACAGCAGCAGAATACGCTAAGCAAGCTGAAGCACTCATTGAACAACAACATCAATTTCATGATTTTTTGATCACAGTTGGCGGGTCCACTTTGTATAACGATGTCCTGTGGAACGGACTCAACGATATTCCACCCACTGATCCAAGCGTTCGTGCAGCATTAGAAAAGCAATGGAAAACGGAAGGTCTGGAAGCGATGGTGGACCAACTGGCCCAATATGACCCAATTACCTATCAAAAAATCGATCGAAAGAATCCCGTTCGTATCATCCGGGCACTGGCAGTTTATGTTCAGACCGGGCATCCCATTTCTTCCTTCCAGCTTGGACGGTCGACACCAGACCGGCCCTATCAGCTCATCAAAATCGGCCTCACAGATGAAAGAGAGCCCCTCTACCAACGGATCAATGAACGCGTAGACCAGATGTTGGAGGCAGGATTGGTGGCAGAGGTTGATAAGCTTATGGCGCAAGGTTTTGGATTGATGTATCAGTCGATGCAAAGCATCGGGTATCAGGAAATCATTGCCTGGAAGAATGGCCAATATGACAAAGATGAAGCCATCCGCTTGATTAAGCGTAACAGTCGACGCTATGCAAAACGCCAGCTAAGCTGGTTTAAACGGGACCCTGAGATTCGATGGTTTCAGGCAAGTAAGTGGCAAGATGTTTTGCCCTGGCTAAGGCATGAGATCAAAAATATTGGTTAGGCTCTCCGAAAAAAGACCAACTAATTCAGCCCAATTTTTCGTTTATTTGATGATGATCAATCTTAATCAAGAAGTGAAAAAGAATATGAACAACTTGAAACACCTCATTGGCTTTCTGGCACTGTCTGCGCTTTTGCTGGCTTTTCAGCCGACCCTGGCCCAGGACAGTGAAGCTGTCAATGTCAAAAAAGACCTGAAAAAAGTCTTGAAGGAGCTTCCTGCTGATGCACAAGTTCAGGTTTTACGTTATGCTGAGCGCAAGCGTGATGCGCTCAAAGCGATTGAAGCGAAGAAAGCCGAACAAGCTGCTTCAGTCGAAAAAATGAAGAACATGGATGGTCAGGCCGTGGTCAAGGCAACGGAGCAAAAAAAGGCCATGCCAACACCTAATAAAGCCATCGAGGTCAAACCAGCACCTGCAAATACCGATTTAGGTATTGCCCGCCCTGCACCCGCCAAACCAGTCCAACCTTCTTTTTTGCAGCAAGCAGAAGAAATGGACAAAACACAGGTTGAGTGGCTCGAAGAAAAACATGTTTTTGGCAAAATTATCGAAGGTAATCTGGCGAAGCACACATTCAAGTTCAAAAATGTTGGTGAGCAGCCTTTGAAATTGACCCGGGTTAAGCCTTCCTGCGGTTGTACAACCCCAACTTACAGCAAAGAGGAAATTGCCCCTGGACAAGAAGGGTTCATTGAAGTTTCTTTCAACTCACGCGGACGCCTGGGTACCCAACGTAAATCGATTACTGTAACTGGTAATTTTGAAGGACTCAATAAGATCCTGCGCTTCGAAGGAGAAGTTGTCAAAGAATAGACGATACGATCGTCTGTGTCATGTGGCCTGTTGGAATGATTTCCGGCAGGCCATTATTGTTTGATGAAGCGTGCCTGTCTTTGCAAGTCTGGTGAACGAAGGCGCAGGAAATATTGGCCGGAAGAAAGGGAGTCCAAGCCCGTGAGTGTATATGTCCCATCTGATGCTTGTCCCCGGCCTTGCAGAACAATTTTTCCGTTGAGGTCAAGTACTTCCCATCTCAGTTCAGCTACCGCTTGCTTCAGCAACAATGTCATTTCATCCCCAACCGGCTGTGGATACACTGTCAAGTCACCTTGAACGGTATTGCTGAGCAGGGAAAGTGTATTGGTCAAACCAATCTCCCCGTTTTCGAATCTGAATCGGATGCGATACGCATGCTTGCCATTGGTCAGATTTTGATCCAGAAATGAGCGCGTGCCAGCTGACAGGTCCGCAACTTTTTTAAATGCCTTCTCACCTTCAACACGCCTTTGCACTTCTACCAAATCGACAGCGCGTAAAGGATCAGACCAACTCAGCCAATTCCCGTTGGGGCGACTTTCTCCCTCCAATTGCGCAGATATGACAAGTACATTTCCCAAGCTTTCAAATGCACTGATATCCGGCGTCCCATTGATGGGAATACTGGAATTAAAAAAGTCCTGGTTCCCCATATCCGTACCAATCAAAGCGGTTAAATCCAGTCCAATATCGGTTAGAGGCGAACCAATCTGGGTTTGATAAGCGGCCAGGGTGGCGAGTAGGTTAGGATTGTTGATGGTCCCGCCATTGCCAGGGTTGTTGAGGAGCGGGTCTCCTTCAAATCCTTGTGGAACGGCCGCAATCATTTCCTGGCCGGTCCCTGCCTGCCAGGCAGCAAGGTCCGTGTAGGTTGTGCCTCCGTCTGTAAATTCGGAGGGACCACCGTAAGTAAAATAGGCATTCCCGCGAAAAATTGTCCCGGCATTGACAAAACTTTTGCTAAGCAGTTTTAACCCATTTTCCACCATGAAGAGATTGTTGTAAAAACTGATATTCTGCTGCCCAGTACTGATACAGCGATACGCGCTGGGTGTACCATTGGGGCTGGGGCTCACATAGACAGTGTTGTTGTGAACCAAAATGCCATCCAACACACCGCTTCCCAACCAAATTTCAATCCCGGGATAGCTATTTTTCCGGCCATCATTTTCGGAAATGTTGTAGCGGATGGTATCATTGAGCATGGGGCGTGCGCCATTGAATTCGGCAACCAGAAAGCCGGCTCCGTCATTGTCATGAGAGTAATTGTACTGCATGACCGAATTAATGGTTCCGCCATCAAGGTCGAAGCCGCCGCCATCTTTGGTGCTACCGGTTTGATTGTGATGGGATTCATTGAACTGGATGTTGGCGTGGTTACAGTCCCACACCCAGATACCAACCGGCCCACCTGTATTCCAGCTGTTTTCAGCGCCATTGTGATGCGCTACATTCAACTCAATCAGAACAGAATCGGCATTGCCCACCATGATGCCATTGCCGGTATGATGAGTCGTTTTCCCAATCTGACCGGGATTGTTGTGGACTTCATTGCGGGCAATGTAGATGTTTTTATGCGGATAGCCGGTCGCAGGAAAGGGGCGTTCAATCTCGATCCCGTGATCACCGTTCTGATGAATTTCACTATTGGTGATGCGAATGTTTTCATAAGCAGCCTGGTTAGCATTGTCTCCAAAGCTGATCCCGCCCCGATTGAATCCGCTTACTTCAACTGAATCAATGTCAATGTTTTGATAGGTTTCCCCAGTGATTGACCCAATACAGAAAATTCCTTTCTCATTGTTGAGATTACGTCCGTCTCCCACCACATGCAGCCGGCTGATGTGGAAGCCACCCCCATTCTGGATCACGATGCCATAACTGCTCCCAGCATCAATCGTCGCCCAATTCACCCCATAGCTACCAATGGTGATCTGAGCACCAGCACTACAATCAATCCCATTGAGGTAAAGGGTTCCGGCATAGCTATTCCCCCCTTCAAACAACAGGCTGTCTCCACATACAAAGGCAAAGGCATTTGCTGCGGCTATACTTTGCCAGGCTTGTAACATGCTGGTGCCAGGATTGGCATTATTGCCAGCAGGACCAATAAAATAAGTGGTTGCGGTTATGTCCTTGGCACAAAATACCCACAACAAGACACAAGCTGAAATCCGAAAAAATGGAGAAAATTGCATACAGAATAGGGAAAACCGTTGATTCAAATATACGGAATTCTATTTTTCTGGTATATCCTTACGGATAAAAGCTTTTTATTGATTGGATAAATACAAAGCCGCTCCCTTCAAAAGTTGAAGGGAGCGGCTTTGTCAATTGCCTGTCAGACTATTCTTTATTGGCTTCGCTGCTGCTTTCTATGTCAGCATCCAGAGCCTGCTGGATTTGCTGATCTACGAGTGGGGCACTGCTGGGCCGTCCAGGATTGCTCAGGGCGATGGTCCCATCGCGATTGATGAGAAAGTAATTGGGGATGCCTTCAATCCCATAACTAACCGGTACTTCTGAGCTTCCCCCTTTGGTCCACACCACCGCCGGTCCGGCCAGTTCTTCTTCGGCAGCAGCTTTTCGCCAAGCTTCTTCATTTTCATCGATGGATACATACAGAAACACCACATCTTTTTCTTTAAAGCGGGCTTTCAACTCACGGGCGGAAGGCATTTCCCGGCGACAAGGCCCACACCAACTGGCCCAGAAGTCGAGGTAGATAACCTTACCCCGAAAATCAGACAGGGATCTTTCATTTCCCTCCAGGTCCTTTAGCTGAAAGTCTGGTGCCATTTTCCCGGGTGCGAGTTTCATGGCCATTTCATAGGTTGGTTTCAAGGCATCAGCAAAAGCAGCATTCCCTTCTTCATTGATGAAAGCCTGATAAGCTGGCTCAATACTCAGAGGATTTCCATATTTCAGGCTTTCACGAATCAAACCAGCCTGATACTGAGACAGCGCTCTACCATCAAGTTTTTCTGCGGCAAAAGAAATCAAGCCCAGGTTATATTGATCCATATCCGCTGGTTTTTCACCCGCTAAACTCTCATCATATTTTTTCCGTAGCCAGGCCCCTACAAATTGCTGGTACACTTGCATATCAGCAGCAGTTTTCGAGTTGAGCGGCACACTTTGCAACACGCTGTAATAGCCTTCGGGTATCTCGACCTCTTCAAGCGGCTTTTGGTTGTAGTAGCTGTGATACAAAGGATAATTAATCAGACTGAGTGCCCAACTGTAGAGAATCTGGTCGCGCATATAGGTTTGAAAAACCATTGGAAGCTCTTTCTCCTCCACTCCCATTTCGAGGTCCCGTTGCATATCCATCCGGCGCTGGTCCTGAAACGTCTGAAAGCGAGAGGGGTCCGCATCCTTGAACATCTGCTGCTGCTTCTCCGCCCGGGCACCATCTTCATACTTGAGAAAGTACATGGCAAGAAAATTAGAGCTTGCAACGCCAGGTCCTTCGCCACCATAGTGAATGCTTTCGTCAAACTTCTCAGCGTCCAGGCTCACCTTCAGCACATCATTGGGGAAGGCAAACATCCTCGAAATCTCTCTTCCGTGTCGAAAAGTAAGCTCACGTGCCTCTTCCAGGCTCAACTCAATCTGAAAGGTCCCATCCTCTTCCAAATCAGCACTATAACTTTGGCGTTCGCCGCTGACAGGATTGGTGATATAGTATACATTCACTTTGGAACCAACAGCATTTTCTACTTTTCCAGCAATCATCACCGGCCCTTGTGCAAAGCTTTGGGCAGTAAAAAAGAGGAGCAGTAGTGCAATGAGGACGTATTTTTTCATAAGGTATTGGGCTTTTCAGATTTTTTGGAGTGTAAGATTCAAGTTAAAGCTTTAGTCCCTAACTTGTCAAAGAAATTAAATCCATTTCACAAAGATATGCAGACTTATAACGAAAGCAGTGCGCAGGAACAATTGGCAACTTTACCCGGTTGGGCATTTCGTAATGATGGAATTGAAAAACGATATTCCTTCGACAATTTTGTGCAGGCATTCGGATTTATGAGCCAGGTTGCCATTTTCGCAGAAAAAGCAGACCACCATCCTGAATGGTCCAACGTATACAACAAAGTTGACGTTCGAC
>JBCBZF010000905.1:0-2995 GCA_039815525.1 Bacteroidota bacterium
AACGGTGCTGGCAAAAAGCCCAAAAGTGGATTGGGCAAGGCTTAGCAGCGCACTGCTGATCCGACTCAATGCCCCAATGGCATCCATCACCCCGCCAAAGACCATGGCACACATGATCAGCCAAATGGTTCCCAGCATGCCTTGCATGCCACCAGCCGAAAACAAATCCGCCAGATCTGCATTTTCAACGGCAATGGTGGTGCCTTCTGTCATCGCCACCATCACCCCTTTGTAAGCTCCTATGGCACTCAATTGTGCCTCCCCGGCAATATTTTTCACAATTTCAGGCTGAAAGATGATCGCAAAAACAGCTCCCAGCAGACTGCCAATCAGTAAGGCAATCACGGGTTTGGTTTTCCGGACAATCAAGCCAATCACCACCACTGGTACAATGAACAACCAGCCGTTGATGTTGAACTTTGCGTCGATGGTTTGTAAGATGGTACCGGAATCGGCGATCCCTTCAATGTCTTGTCCCAGGTTGATGAAAACAAAAATGATGAGCGTCAGCACAATGGATGGAATGGTTGTCAGCGCCATGTATCGGATATGAGAGAATAGTTCTCCACCTGCCATGGCTGGCGCCAGATTGGTGGTGTCGGATAGGGGCGACATTTTGTCCCCAAAATAAGCACCAGAAATGACCGCTCCGGCCACCATACCCGCATCAATCCCAATCGCTTTCCCAATGCCTACTAAGGCAATCCCAACTGTCGCTGATGTGGTCCATGAACTGCCGGTTGCGACTGAAATGATGGCGGCGATGACGACTGTCGCAGGCAAAAAAATGGAAGGATGTAGAATCTGAATGCCATAATAAATCATCGCTGGAACCACTCCACTGATCAGCCAACTTCCCGCCAGAGAACCGACCAGTAACAAAATGAGAATGGCACCAGCTGTGGATTTAAAATTTTCCGCAACTTCGTCAATCATCTTCTGATACCTGACTCGGTTGAAAAAGCCAACAATCGCCGCAACAGCCCCACCAATGAGCAGAATAAACTGGTTGGAGCCACTCAGTGCGTCATCACCAAAGACGAACACATTAAAGGCCAGCAAAGCCACCAATACAATGACGGGTATGAGTGCTTCAAAAATATTGAGCTCCTGATTTTCTTCTACCTGAAAGTCTTCCATGAGAAAGGGAATGTTTGATTGGATAAAGACGGTCCAATCTAAACATATCCGGCGACATTCAGGAATTCCATCAACAAGAGGGTTTAATCCCGATCATCAATGCCGTCAACTTCTTCATCCTGACCAAAATCACGGTTCAGGCTTTCGATGCCATCCTCTGTAAAGCGGCCAATGTTGACTTCCTGATTGCTTTGATTTGACTTAAAATGATAATTCAGGTGAATGCTCTCAAATCGAGGCTGAACCCGGAAAAACATTTCAAGGGGAACGCCAAGATTGTGATCATAGCGATCCATGACGTACAACAGATAGGTCGCAAGATCATATCCCTGCACCACTGATTCTGAAGGCACCAAGCGGAATTTGGTCCGATATATACGCTCCAGATAATCAAATGCGGGCAGACTTTTATTGGGCAGGTGAGATGCGGTAAAAATAAGGCCAAATCCTTCTTTCACATCGCGGCTCAGGGTATTGTAGCGGGTCAAAAAGTGGGGGGATCCCATGACCACAAGCTCATCACGGTTTTCCTTTTTCAACAAATTGATGATCAAGCCAGCTGCCTCTTCATTCCCAATCAATGGAATGTATACGCCTTCGGTACGGATATCATCTACCAGATCAGGGATTTCTTCATTGGTGTAATCTTCATCTCTGGGATCAAAAGTAAGGGTATCAATTGTGCCTCCCAGGTCGATGAAGGTTTGGGTAAATCCATCAAATAGTTGACCAGTTCCCATGGTACCATCAGCGAAAACCGAAACAGAATTCAGTTCCAACTCCAATCTGGCATATTCCGCCAATCTCGCACCATGTGTCAGGGCAGATGGATGGGCCAGGAAAGAAAAGCTTTTCTCCTCCACCAGAGAAGAAGAAGCACTGATCGGAATGATTTGCGGAATTTTATGCGATTCCGACCATTCGGCCAGGATACGACTTTCGGCATTGAACAAATCGCCCACGACCACATCCGGGCCAATTGAATCCAGACGGGCCATTTCGGTCCGTACCCTGGCAGTATCCCGCCGACTATCGACCAGATGGAGATATACCTGCTTATTACCAGCCTCTTTATGTTGATCAATGGCAATTTGGAAACCTTCATAAAACTCAAGCGCTCTGCGACTGCGCGCAGGAATGTCAGCTGAATAGCGGAAACGAGAGTCGTGCAGATTAAATGGCAGGAAAAGTGCCAGTTTAATGATATTAGGTTCTTTAGGAGTCCGGATAGCCGGTCCAACCGACTCAGGTAAAACCTTTTCCAACATGGCTGAGGTTTTTCCTCCAGTTTGCAAATATTGTTCGTAGCGTGCCTTGGCTTTGATGGGATCACCCGCTTCAAGATCACGCAATGCAAGGCCTTCCAGTGTTTTTTGCTTTAACCTGCCGGAAGACTGACTATACAGGGCCTCAACCAATTCTACGTCGTCCCCATTGTACAGCTTCTCATCTATATAATCAGCAGCGGTTTTGGCCAAACTTTTATCCGTTGCGCTCGTGGCGATGCGCTCCAACTCACGCATGCCCTCCAGGCGGGTTTTCAAATTGCGTTTGCGTACGTCCATCAGGGCAAGATGATACTGTGCTTCCTCGATGTAGCGGGACTTGGGATAATCCCGAATCAACTCATCAAAGCGGCGTTCAACAATGTCATCATACTGAAGGTAATAAGCCGTCAGGCCGGATAGGTATATCGCAGCAGTAGTAGATTGGCTGAAAGGTCTTTGGTAAACCGTTTCAAAGGCATCCAAAGCAGCATCATATTGTTTATTTTGCAATGCTCGCTTTCCCTGGGCCAAGAGCTGCTCCGCACGTGTATCGCGAGCAAGGCTGACCTGTCGAATGGATTTACACG
>JBCBZF010000586.1:0-4669 GCA_039815525.1 Bacteroidota bacterium
CCCCAACTCACTTGCTATGAAGCAAACTTTTACGCTTGTTTTTCTCTGTCTGATGACCTTACATCTATCCGCCCAAAATCACTTGTTCATCCCATTTGGACAAAGTGAAGAAGACGTAAAGCAATATCTACAGACAAGAGATTACATTGTGCAGGTTGTAGAAGACAAAGAAGTCCACTCCCTGCGGGCGGAAATCGATCAACACAAACATGTCGAGTACGCTTTTGATGATGGCGCCTTGTATGCAACAACTGTTACCCGTGCATATGAGACACGCCGTACGGCACAAAGCGTTTTGAAAAACTGCCTCAATTACCTCCGGTCCATCAGCCGGGCAGATATCAATGAAACTACCTCTGACAACGTAACGGTTTACACCACTGCGACAGAGCATCGGATCATTAAGTTATTTGTCACCTCCCATAAACGAGGTCAGACCCTCAGTTTGACTTCCGTGAGCCGGCACTACGGCCCAATGGATCAGGAACAGGATTTTATGTATGAGGTAGAGTTATTACAGCGAAAGTTCATCTCCAACTAACCAAGGAGCCCCAACAACGAACTGAAAGGGAGCGCAGCAATTGCGTTCCCTCTTCTTTTTTTATGCAAAATTAACCTTAGTGATCGCTGGGCTCCTCCGGTTTCACAAATTCCGCTTTCATTTTCGCTTCATACATACCGGCCGCCGGAGAAATCTGAAAGCCTATCTGGGGAAAACTTAGCATATACTCGCGGTTTTTGCGGAGGTCGCGACTGGTCTCAGCATCCAGAGAGCTGTTGAGGTAACCGTAAAAGTGTTGACTGTTGATATAGGTAAACACATTGAAGCGGCGGTCGAATTCGCCTGTAAAGTCTTCAAAGCTTTCCTGTTGGTCCAGAACATCCTGGGCCAGATAGGCATCAATCATGACTTGCAGCGAGGTCGTATCGTTGCTGAACACCACATAATCATCCACAAAGGTGAAATGTGGCTTCTCTATTTTGGCAAATAGCTTTTTGAAAAAGAGATTAAAAAAGCCTTTCAGTTTCAGGTATTTAATGGTGTAGCCCTGATAATCCAATTCTTCAAATTTGACTGGTGTTTTGCCAATGCGCTTGGTAACATAGTTGAGGCGCTCTTTGGCATAGGAAAAGTCGTCAAAATGCAGCATTGCGTAATAAGCGTATTCCTTGCCAGTGGTGTCTTTGGGAACAATAGCCGTAACCACCTCATCCGTCATCCAGTCAAAGAAGTCTCGTTCAAATTCAATTTTCAGACGGTTTTCAATCAGCTTTCGACTGGAAGCCAGCGTTTTGTATCCTTCCGGATCAGAAGACTCATACTGTGCATCAAATTTTCGGTATAAATTGGCAAAGTCTTCGAAGCCAAGGCTGGTGAATGTCGCTGTGTTAGATGGCAAAATCAGTCCTGCACGCGTACTCCCTTTTCCGACATCCTTGAACACATTGAGGTAGGAGGCCACGCTGTCTTTTTGCTTCAAATAGCCATCCAAATCTACCTCATCATCCGTGATTTTCAGATCAAAGGCAGAATAGGTAACCACATCTTCCAGTCCCACCAGCATTTCCGGAACTTCATTTGTATAGATACCCATGTATTCGTCCAGTCGCTCATAATTCAGATACAATGTATACAGTTCATCCCGGTCGGTTCGGCCTCTGACCAACTGGAAATCTTCCAGCTCGGCAAGTGAGACTTTCTCAGACTGTTCAATGGCTTTTTTGACCAAGGCCTCAGTGTAGGAAATGATCATCACATTGTCCACCGCTGAAAGCACCAATGTCTCTTTGGTTTCAGCATCGTAGAGATGGTAGAGATCGATATTGAAATAGGTGTCGGTCCGAACCTCATATTCCAGGTTTTTAAAAAGCTGGACCATGACCGGTTTTAGTTTGGGCAGTTTGCTGCCTTTTCCCAGGAGATCAATCAGGATCAAAAAGTCATAGTCCCCCCGCTGAGTGGTGTGCGCAGAAATGGTCAGATCCCCCAATTTGACAAGGTTTACAAGCAGATCATTTTCCTGGAGGAGAGAGTCCAGATAATCAGCACTTTCCGTTAGATCGGAGAAGTACGCATTGCCTTTCAGGTATTGCCAAACATCAGTCTTGCTCAGGTCCTGCCAATCCCCCGTAGGACGATCCGATTCAATTGCATAAATGAAGTCAGCAGGTACAAAGGAAAGGACTTCCCTCTCTTCTGAATCAACTTCAATGAAAAAGTATCCCGCAATTGCGGCCACAGCCAGCAAGACGAGAAGAAGGAGAATGCGTAGGACGGTTTTCATAGGAGTGAGGCGATCAACTTATGGAAACGGTAGCAGTTGGTAATTTCTTTCCATTTTCCAAATCAAATATACGAGATCGCAGCAAACCCCAACGATTCAGTCGAAATAAAATTGACACCCGCAACACCCCCAGACCATATTTGACCGAGCGGCTAAAGTTTATGGAAGAAGCCTCTTTGAAGTATTTGGTGGGACAGGTAACCTCACCAATGATGTAACCCGCATAAGCGATCTGCCCCAGCATTTCATTGTCAAAAACGAAATCATCATCGTTTTCTTCTAAGGGTAAGGCATTGAGAATTTCCTTGGAGAAAGCCCGGTAGCCAGTATGATATTCAGCGAGCTTTTGCCCCATGAGCAAGTTCTGGACAAAGGTCAGAAAGCGATTGGCAATGTATTTGTACAAAGGCATACCTCCCTTAAGGGCACCGGTGCCCAAAATTCGGGAACCCAACATCACCGGGAACAGACCATTGGCAATGGGAAAAACCATCGCTTCAAGCAATTTGGGGGTGTATTGGTAATCAGGGTGGACCATGACCACGATATCTGCACCGGCCCGCAGGGCTTCCTGGTAACAGGTTTTCTGATTGCCTCCGTAACCCCGATTTTTGGGATGACGGATGACGTGGTTGATGCCCAAATCCCGTGCAACTTCCACCGTCTGGTCGCTGCTGACATCATCGACCAGAATGACTTCGTCAACAAATTCAAAGGGAAGCTCCCGATAGGTTTTTTCCAGGGTTTCGGCCGCATTATAGGCCGGCATCACCACCACTACTTTTTTTCCTCTGACCATGGGTTTCAGGCTTGGCACGAAACTACGTAAAAAACAGAAAGGGACAAGCAATGCCTGTCCCTCATATCTTTTGATTTACTCAGTGGATATTTGCCCTACCACCCAGAGTTTACATACCAGGTCGCGTCAGGGTACCAACGTGGATCAGGTTGCCAGTTTGGCACTGCATGCAATGGATTTTTACTGGCCCATTCCGTATTGGGCTGCCATGGACGCGTGATAAAAGCTTCAGGGAAGATTAACAAATCCCCTTTGGCCAATATCTCCAGGTCTCTTATTCTCACGCCGTTGCCATCTGCCATCATGAATACGCCGCTGAAAGCGAGGAAAGCAGGTTCAATCCGTTGGATGTTTTCCCCAAATACAAAATGCTTTCCTTCCCCTGCGACATCCACACCAGCAATGACATGCTCTTTCAGCACCTGCTCATTGGTGAGTAAGGTGTCAGCCGTAAGTGGCTTCTTCGAAGCCGACATCATACCAAAAAGAGGTCGGGCAAACTCCTTGGATTCAATCTTTACCTTCGTTCCAAAATCTTTAATTTCCATCCCCATCTCATCAATGACCCGACGCATGCCAGTGGTCAGTTGGTTGTTGTTGAGAACCGAATAGGTTCCTTCCCATTTACCTTTACTATCATAAATGGCACAGGCTGGCGTGTTACCATTCCAGAATGTGAAGACAATCCGGCCAGAACTCATGGGTTCCATCATGTCATCTGCAAAAGGATAGCGCCGTAATAAATCTTCTTTGGCCAATTCGATATAGTAGCGGGGATCACTTTTGGAACGCTCTTTTCGGGCTTTCCTTTGCGCTTTGATCCGGGCTTTGATAGAATCTTCGTCAATTACTGGTTCTTCCGCCAGTATTTCGTCCTCCCAGCTGCCTGCTGCCTCCAATTCACCCCAATCTTCATCTTCTTTCTTGGATTGTTTATTGGCTGCATCCCTCATCTCCAACTGCATTTCCTGAGCGGCCTTTTTGACTTTGACAGATTTCTTTTTCTTGGCGTGCTTTTCGGTCTTGCTGGTCTGCTGACCAAAACTGTGCATAATCGGACTGACGAAGATCACAAAAGCCAGGGCAACTTTTGGGAGTAAACCTTTCATCATTCGAGCAAATCTGCTTCAAAGGAGCTTCTTTTCAGGTAAAAAGTGAAAGCAAAAAGTGTACTTTTCTTTCATATTTTCGGATTATACGATTTTAGATAAAAGGCATTATTTTCTTGGTGAAATTGCCAATTCAAGCGGGAAAAGGAGGCTCTGATTGGTTTTTGACAGGTCATTTTCTAGTTTGGCCCTCGGTTAATGGTGACCAAAAGCAAATGGAAATGAACATGAGAAAAAGTATCACAACTCTTTTTGCCCTCCTCTTGATGGTAGGGTTTCAGGTAGAATTGACCGGTCAGATTCGCACACCTGCTCCAAGCCCTGGTGCCGAAGTAAAGCAGACTGTCGGTTTGACTGATGTAACCATCAATTATTCTCGTCCTGGTGTCAAAGGCCGCAATATTTTCGGCGAATTGGTGCCATTCGGTGAA
This sequence comes from Bacteroidota bacterium, assembly GCA_039815525.1. Taxonomy (GTDB): domain Bacteria; phylum Bacteroidota; class Bacteroidia; order J057; family J057; genus JBCAWW01. The sequence goes on from JBCBZF010000586.1 coordinate 4,625, forward strand.
ATCTGGCGTACCGGTGCCAATGCCGCTACCACCATTGAGTTTAGC
>JBCBZF010000099.1:0-10427 GCA_039815525.1 Bacteroidota bacterium
ATTGGGGATACAGTCCGGAGCAAATTCTGAGCTGGGATGAAGACCTGACCATTACCGGAGAATACATTGCGCAGCATCAGGTTTGGAAATGGCTGGAAGGGGAAAAATTGGTTGCCTATTCTTCCTGGTGGAAAGAGGCCGATGGCAGCACCTACCTTGACAATCTCTTTCTCCATCCTGAACAGATCGGAAAAGGTTTAGGAAAAATTGTGCTTCTGGATGCACTCGCAAAAATGGCCGCAGACAATTGCCATACTGTCCGTCTCGATGCTGATCCACATGCAGAAGCCTTTTACCGGCACCAGGGCTTTGCGGTAATTGGACAACTGCCCAGCTCTATACCTGGCCGTTTTTTGCCCATCATGGAAAAAGGCCTGACTGATTTCTTTGCTACACATATTCTTCATACACCCAGACTTTCCTTTCGCAATCTGCAAAGATCGGATTTGCACGCTTTCCACGATATGCAAAGCAACCCGAAGGTGATGCAATTCATCAAAGCACCACTTACCTGGGCAGAAAGCCGATCAGAATTGTTGCGTTTTATGGAATGCCATGAACAGCCCTTTTTCCGATTTATGGCCGTGGTGGAAAAAGGTCAACAGGAATTGATCGGTATGTGTGGGGCCTATCTCAACCAGCATGACGAAATCGAATTGGCCTGGCGCTTACGGGAGCAATTCTGGGGAAAAAGGTATGGTTGGGAAATGGCCACCGCTTTCATTCAGTTTCTTTTTCAGCAACATCCTTCGCTTCAAAGCCTTTTTGCCTACGCTCATCCTGACAACATTGGGTCCATTCGGATCTTGGAAGCGGAAATGGAATGGGTGGAAGATCTTTTTCTGGAAACATATCAGATGCCCAGCAGGAAATTTCAGCTTGAGCGTCACAGCTGGCACCCTTAATCCGTCAAACCCTAAAGCTTTCTCCCATGCATGAACATCTCCTCAACCGAAAAGGGCCCCGCAAACCAGCCGAAACTGATCCAGAAGTCCTGCAACTCCTGAATCAGGGCGAGCTCGAAACCGTCAATCTGTCAGAATGGCTGGCGGTCAACCAGGTCCAACTGATCAAGCATTGCTTTCCAGCCATCGGATTAGAAGCGGTGATCCCGGATTGTGTAGCCTCCATTGCTGCGCTCAAAAAGGCTTCGGCCATGAACATGATCAAAGCAGTGGGAGAACAAGTCTTTCGGTATGCAGCAGCGGAAGAAAAAACCGAAGAAGTATTTGAAAAGCTGGCCCATCATCTGTCGGACACGGTGCGTTGCTATGCCTGTTATCTCAAAGGTCTGGATGGACAATTGCGTTTGCAGGAAAAGTTAGATCAGTCCAAAAAGTTGATTGCCGATCATCATTTTGGGGTGCGGGAAGTGGTTTGGATGGCCCTGCGGCCAGTGATTGATGCAGAATTGGACGAAGCCATTCAGATTCTCAGTCGCTGGACCAGCGACCCGGACGAAAATGTGCGACGTTTCATCACCGAATCTACCCGTCCCCGGGGCGTCTGGTGTAAGCACATTGACCGCCTGAAAGAAACACCGGGGATTGCATTGCCACTGCTCCATCCACTCCGCCATGATCCGTCGGTATACGTCCAGAACAGTCTCGGCAATTGGCTCAATGACGCCAGCAAAACGCAGCCGGAATTTGTGATCGATCTTTGCAATCAATGGCAGTCAGAAGCCAGCAAAGCGACCTTAAAGATCATCAAACGGGCCCGCCGAACGATTGATAAGGGGTGAATGCCCAGTATCTTTTTCAGTCCGCCCCATTATGTCTCTGCATACAGGCAAATTGGCGTTCATGAAATGGACAGGGCTTACATTCTTTCTCTTCTTGCTGGCATTGCTCCTCAAAGTGCTCAGCGTCCATTTCTCCTACGATACCTTCCTCCTCGTCGGTTCCGATGGGCCTTATTATCCGCTCCAGGTTCGTGCAATTATTGAAAGGGGCGAATTGGCCTTTGCCGATATGCCGCTTTTGTTTTGGCTGGAAGCTTTGGTGGCGAAACTGTTGATTTCCTCTGGTATCCCACAGCAGAAAGCCATTATCTGGACCAATCAGACAGTACCAGCCCTGCTGAGCAGCCTGGCCATTTTCCCTGTAGCTGCCTTTGCCAGAGACCTACAGGAAAAACCTAGCATTCCCATACTGATCGTGCGCTTGTTTGCCTTGTTCAATATCAGTACGATGCATGCTTTCCCTGCCAGTCTGCTTCACAAAAATGCAGTGGCCGTCAGTTTGATTTTTACATTTCTCTATTATGGCAGAAGAGCAATGTTGAATGGAGACCGTACCAATTGGGCTTTGGCAAGCCTTTTTCTGGTGTTATGCGCACTGACGCATTTTGGCAGTTTTGCTTTTCTGCTATTGTTCAGCTTTGTTTTTGTATGGATCAATCAAAGAAAAAGCAGGCAGATGAGCGGGAAAAATATCGGATGGTTTGGAATGCTGCTTCTGCTGAGTCTCGGACTGTTATGGGTATTTGATGTAGAAAGATTTGAGCGCCTGCTTTTCCTCCCCACACGGCTTTTCTCTCATTCCCTTGCCTCAAAATTAGTATCAGGCCAGCCGATGCAGCAGTACGTCAATCCGATCAATTATATCAGTTCTCTGGTTCTGTTTGCGGTTGGCGTCATGCTTTGGCAAAAAGTAAAAAGACGTCTTGGTGAAATCGATCGTCGCATTGGGCTGACTGCGATATGGACCAGTTTCATCCTATTGCTTCCGGTTCTCGGCATAGAATGGACCTCTCGTGCCCAGATGTTGGCCTTTATCCCACTGAGCATCCTATACATCTTGACATTCTCCGTAGAAAAGGCATTTCGTTATACAATTCTCTCCCAACTCCTCCTGACTGGCGTGATTTGCCTCGCCATTCTTAGCGCATTCCTCTCCAAAATGGAAGCCATCACGGTTGAAGCCTATGCTGAGTATGGGAAAGTACAGCGGGCAGTTTCCTTTCCAGAGCATGCATTGCTCATCGGGCGGCAGGACCTACGATTATTGGGCAGTTGGGAATGGGGCTGCCAGAATATGTCGGACCTTCGCTGGATGAATGACTCACCAAAACCAGCGCAGCCGACTTTTCTCATCCGGCAAATTGCGGGCTCCCGGCTGACAGGCAGACGTTTTCGACAAATGTCCATCCCAGCATCTGCCAAAGAAGTTTTTGCGGGTTCTTATCTGAAGCTATATCAATTGGAGCAAGCAACAGCGGATGAAAGCGATTGATTCTTTGTACTTTCTCCTTACAAAAAACAATCCTGATGTTGCGCCACCTCATCTTGCTACCGTTGGTCCTGCTTCTTGCCTGTCAAACCCAGCCAAAAGAGGTAAGACAAGCACAGAATATGCACTACGAACTGGAATTATCGGTTGATATCACCAGGCAACAGCTAGCGGGAGAGCTTACCATCATCTTGCCATCCCAGCAGTCCGATAGCATTCTCATTCTCAGCCATGGCCGCCTAAACATCGATTCGGTTTTTGGTCAGGATGTGATCCAGTATTGGCAGGAAGACCGGCAATTATTCATACAATTCACAGAAGTCCCATCTTCTCAGCCCATTCACATCCACTACCATGGCATGCCCAAACGTGGCGTTTCCTTTGGGCACCAATCTGTGCATACCCATTATTTCACCAATGAATGGATGCCATGTCAATTCCAACCGGGTCAGCGAGCCACTTTCGAGTTGAATATCGGCCTGCCGGATTCATTGCAGGTGATTGGTGTGGGAAATTTTCAGGGAGAAACAAGCCTGCCTGATCAGCAAAAAGTATCCTCCTGGCGGCTGGATAAAGCAATGCCTGCCTATACCTATGGTTTTTCGGCTAGCCGTTTCAATCATGCCCAAACCAAAACCGACAGCCTCACCCTTCAAGCTTGTTCGGCAGCATACACGGAGGAGGAACTGGCAGAGATTTTCACAGAGACCAAGCAGATGATGGCTTTTTTCACAGAGAAATCCGGCCTTTCGTATCCGTTCAACAGCTACACCGAAGTCCTTGCCACCGACAATGTCTCTCAGGAAATGAGTGCTTTTTCCATTTTGCGGGAATCTTATGGCAAACAAGTGTTAGCAGATTCCTCCCAGGTCAATCTTTCTGCCCACGAACTCGCCCACCAATGGTGGGGCAATCGGATTACCTGTGAAACCTGGCAGCATTTCTGGCTCAATGAAGGCATGGCGGTTTTTATGTCTTCTGCTTTTATCGAGCATCGTTTTGGACGGGAGCAGTATCTGGCCGACATCCAATTATATCGCGATGCCTGGAAAAAAGTGCCAAACCATTCTCTGGTCTATGATGACTGGTCCAAGGCGACCGCAAAAGATCGGGTCATCGTGTATTACAAGGGCGCTTGCTTTCTGCACGAGTTGCGGGGAGAATTGGGAGAAGACATATTCTGGCGGGGTATCAAAGAATATAGCCAGACCTTTGCCGATCAGTCAGTGCATTCCAAGGATTTTCAAGCGATGATGGAAAAAGCCGCCAAACGCTCATTGGCAGAAGTATTTGATGCCTGGGTATGGTAGGTTTCTCAAAGATTTCCAGATGCTCAAAAGATCAATTCCAGATTTTCGGAATGGGGTAGACCCTGACTCCGATTCCATCTGTGTCAAGCTAAGGTGGAGGGTTTTAGCAAACAGGGTTTTGAGGGCCGAAACACACACATTGTGTCATCCTGAACCAGGTCCCGGACCTGATCCGGGATAAATTTCCGGATCTATTTAAGGCCTAAAAACTGATTTGATTACTGGAGATCCTGAACAAATTCTCCACTGCGTTACGAATTTTCCAGGATGACAGGACTGTTTGTTGTTTTTGCTAAAACAAAACGCGTTAGCTTGACGCCTAAGGGACTCAGATCTGGGAGATAGCACCAAGCCTATCCCTGCCGATCCAGCCTTTTGACCATCTCCACAATTCTGCCCGGACATTCCCAGACCATCATGTTGCCGGCCTCTTCGATCCATTCAATTTCCGCACCGGGAATACCGGCCTGCAACTTTTCCGCATGAATCGGTGCCATACGTTTGTCGTTTTGGCTGGCAGCGACGATCCACGGAACCTGGATTTCATTCAGACGCGCATAGTCGTTGAGGCGGATTTGGTCCTGGAAAAGGGGAATCAATCTCTGCATGGGCCGGGCCAACATCAATTTCAGGAAAACCCGGATACGTGAAGGAGAGGCCGCGTGGCCGAAAGCAGAAGCGGCCAGCCCCCAGCCAAAGAATTTGGTTCGCAGGAGGCTCTGTAAAACTCCGGTTTGAATCAGCCCTCTGGCAAAGCGATTGTGAGGTGCCCCTTCCAAAATATTTCCGGCAAAGCCGGCGATTGAAACTGCACCGCGTACGCGGCGAGCAGATTCATCAGGAAAGCGCAACAGATAGCGTATGGCCAGAAAAGCTCCGGTTGAATGCCCCACCAGAATACCGTTCCAGACATTAAAATAGGATAAAACCGCTTTGAGATCATCCACCATGGGCTTTACACCCATGCCATCACTGCCGATGGTAGATTTGCCATGGCCACGATGATCATAGGCAATCACCCGAAACCCTGCGCCAGCGAGCAAACGCCACATTAGATTCATGGTGACCACCGAGAGACCCGCGCCATGTATGAGCACCACAGTCGAGCCAGAACCTTTGTGAAGCGCCCGGATCAAGGTACCATCTTCCCCTTCGATGAATTCTTCCACGCCATCCGGTTCTGTTTCCAGGACTTTCTGCGGCTGGGAATCAGGCGTATCATGAATGGCAAACAGATTCGCAGCCATCCCCACATGTCCCATCAGGACCAGGATGCCCAAAGCACACAAACATGCCAAAAAGACGCTAAATAACATGATCCGTTCAGTTTTAGCTGGATAACCAATCTACGGAAATCATCCCGGTCCTGCCAGTCTGCCTATGGATTCCTGACCTCAGAAAGTGGCAGATGAACCCCCAAATAACAAACATTTGTTAGCCGATTAACAATATCATATTTACAAGGTGCCCAAAATGAAAATGTGGTTATTTTATATCCATTTTTTTGAATAATTATCAAAATTTTTGCACTTTGATCCTCCGCCCCGAAAAACACCTACACCATGCAAGAGAGTGACCAACCCAGAGCTGTTGGACAGGATTCCAATGGCTCACTTTACACGCCTCAACTCGAGCATGATTCCTGCGGAATCGGCTTTATTGCCCAATTAGAAGGGCCTGCTTCACATCAATTGATTTCGGATGCTTTGACCATGTTGAAAAACATGGAACATCGTGGTGCCTGCGGTTGTGATCCGCTCACCGGAGATGGGGCTGGCATCCTGATTCAGATTCCGCATCTTTTTTTCCGAAAACGCTGTCTGGAGGCAGGTTTCAGCCTCCCGGAAGCTGGACAATATGGCGTCGGCATGGTATTTTTCCCACAGGATGAAAGCCTGCGCCAGCAATGCCGGGAGGCATTGAATGATTGGATTGACCGCATGGGCTTCAACTTGCTTGGCTATCGTGAAGTACCCAATAGACCGCAGGGAATTGGCATGGATGCCAGACTGGCCCAGCCCTGGACCGAGCAAGTATTTGTTCAACCCGATCCCCGTTGGGACAAAGAAACATTCGAACGGAAGCTTTATTTGCTTCGCCGGGCCGCTTCTATGGACCTTCCAAAGCAAATCACCAATCTGGCAGGCCACTTTTACTTCACCTCATTTTCAGCTCAAACCATTGTCTATAAAGGACAGCTCAGGACTGATCAGGTAGAAAGTTTCTTTCCTGATTTGGAGGAGGATGAAGTGGTGTCCCGTATTGCGGTCATTCATTCCCGCTTCTCCACCAATACCTTCCCCAACTGGCGGCTGGCCCAGCCCTTCCGTTACATTGCCCACAATGGCGAGATCAATACCATCCGTGGCAATGTCAACTGGATGCGATCAAAAGAGGCAGTCATGACCAGTGAGGTATTCAGTCGGGAAGAATTGGAAATGCTGTTCCCGATCTGTGATATCAAACAATCAGACTCCTGTAATCTGGACAGCATTGTCGAGTTACTGGTGATGAGTGGGCGCAGTCTCCCCCATGTCATGATGATGTTGATCCCGGAAGCCTGGCAGGAGCATGAGCAGATGGACCCGGTTCGACGAGACTTTTATGAATACCACGCTTCATTGACAGAACCCTGGGATGGTCCAGCAGCAGTTTGCTTCACGGACGGCAACATTGTTGGCGCGACACTTGACCGAAATGGCCTCAGGCCTGCAAGATACACATTAACACATGACGGCAGATTGGTACTGGCTTCTGAAACCGGTGCCCTGCCCATTGACCCGGCTTTGGTCAAAGAACATGGTCGATTACAACCCGGCAAAATTCTGGTGGCAGATCTTGCCCAGGGACGCATCGTAAGCGATCAGGAATTAAAAGACGAAATCGCCAATCGTAAACCTTATGGTGAATGGCTGACAAACAATCGTATTTTCCTCAAAGATCTGCCCATTCGCTCTGATAGCTTTCCGCCTTTGGAGCAAGAAGCCAGTTTATTGGAACGGCAGCATATGTTTGGGGTTTCTTCGGAAGAATTATCGGTCATTCTCGATCCGATGAGTCGCGATGGCAAAGAACCGATTGGCTCGATGGGGGCAGACACCCCACTGGCGATTTTATCCCGACACAGCCAGCATATTTCTCACTACGTCAAACAGCTTTTTGCCCAGGTCAGCAATCCGCCCATCGATCCAATTCGGGAACGTCTGGTGATGTCGCTACACACCTGGATTGGTTCTTCGCAAAATGCCTTGCAGGAACGGCCGGAAAGCTGTGAACATATCAGACTCGAACAACCGGTCCTCACCAATGATGACCTGCGCCGTATCCGCAGCATACAAGATCCTTCCTATCAGGTCCAAACCCTACCCATTGCTTATTCTCGGGGATCTTCTTTGCAAAATGCGGTTCGCACTCTCTGTGCCAGCGCAGAGCAGGCCATTGCAGATGATTTCAATGTATTGATTCTCAGTGACCGCTCCGCCAATGACAGTCTTGTCCCAATTCCGGCTTTGTTGGCCATTGGTGCCGTGCATCACGCCTTGATTCGGGCCGGAAAACGTGGACATACTGCCTTGATCCTCGAAACCGCTGAAGCGCGTGAAGTACATCATTTTGCCACCCTCATTGGATTTGGGGCAGTCGCAGTCAATCCATATCTGGCGTTTGACTGTCTCAGAGCCCGCAGCAATGAAGAAGAACCATTTTTCCAAAAAGAGAACAACTACATCAAAGCCGTCAACAAAGGCTTGCTAAAGGTTTTCTCTAAAATGGGCATTTCAACCCTGCAATCTTATCACGGCGCGCAGATTTTCGAAATTGTTGGAATCAATCATGCGGTAGTAGATGAATGCTTTACCGGAACGGTCTCCCGTCTGGAAGGTCTGGGCTTTGAGGACATTGCAAGGGAAGTCGAGATGCGTCATCAATTGGCCTATCCATCTCGTGGAGAAGCATCAGACAATCTGGATGTAGGTGGTTTGTATCAATGGAAAAGGAATGGAGAAAAGCATTTGCTCAATCCCAAAACCATCCATCTGATGCAGCGGGCCAGCCGCCAGAATGACTACGACATTTATAAACAATATGCGCATTTGATCAATGAAGCCGTTGATCAACCCGTCAGCATCCGCAATCTGTTTACGTTCAAGGAGGGAAAATCGATTCCCCTTTCTGAGGTAGAGCCGGTTGAAAACATTCTCAGTCGCTTCGCAACCGGTGCCATGTCCTTCGGCTCTATTTCATGGGAAGCACATACCACCTTGGCCATTGCCATGAACCGGATTGGTGGAAAGAGCAATAGTGGGGAAGGAGGAGAAGACGAAAGCCGGTATACACCGCTTGAAAACGGTGATTCCATGCGTTCGGCAACCAAACAGGTTGCGTCCGGTCGCTTCGGAGTAACCAGTTACTACCTCAGCCAGGCCGATGAGCTCCAGATCAAAATGGCCCAAGGGGCCAAACCTGGAGAAGGTGGCCAGTTGCCCGGCCATAAAGTCGATGCCTGGATCGCCAAGGTTCGACATTCTACTCCCGGGGTCGGATTGATTTCTCCTCCACCACATCACGACATTTATTCCATTGAAGATCTGGCTCAGCTGATTTTCGATTTAAAAAACGCCAATCGCAAAGCGCGAATCAGTGTCAAACTGGTTTCAGAAGCGGGGGTTGGTACAATTGCAGCGGGCGTAGCGAAGGCCCATGCAGACCACATTCTGATCTCCGGTCAGGATGGTGGCACGGGTGCCTCGCCACTCAGTTCCATTCGCCACGCTGGTCTTCCCTGGGAACTGGGGCTGGCAGAAGCACATCAAACCCTCGTGCGCAACAATCTCCGCAGCCGGGTACGCCTGCAAGCAGACGGACAAATCCGAACCGGACGAGACCTCGCCATAGCGACTTTGTTGGGCGCAGAAGAATGGGGCGTCGCGACGGCCGAGACCACGCCGACCCAACCGGAAGCACGGGTACATACGGGCAAACGCGACAGCCACCTGATGGTGACTGCGGCCAAGGGTTTCGGGGAGAATATAGTACAGGCACGGAAAGGAAAGGAGGCTGAACCCGAGAAAGATTGCAAGGAGAAATGCTGTCCCGAAACTGCTGAGAACCACATAAAAACATACACACACAGCTCCATACCACAAGAAATTATTCAAATTTGTGATAGCCCCTGACAGTGCTCGAGCCTACATAATATATCACTGAATATCCGAAAGATGGATGAATACGGTAAACGCACCTCTAAGGGATGGATCTCAGTCGTCAAAATCATCGTGGTGGTTCCAAAACCCATCTGATAACCTAATGCGTACAAAAAGGTTGAAAATATGATCAAATACTACAAGATGTTAGAGCTCAACTCATGCAAGTGATACTGTATGGTTACCTCTAAAAGGTTCTTATCTTCAATCTTTCCTGCGAGAAGGGTGACGGATACTATGAACATAATAAGAGACGCGCATAATAGAGCGTTTCCAAAGAACAAGAAATTTTTTCGTCCGTACAAGTTGACGATAGGTACCATGATCAAAGTTCCAAGCACTTTCACAAAACCAAAATATATTGCCATGCTATTATCGATACCGTAGCTGTAGTAGATTGCACTGATATAATACAGTGAGGCAGGTTGTCCAGTCATCTACTTTTCGTTAAGATATGGCCATTATCTGAATTTCACCTGTTGGAAGAATGTAAGAGCGAGTGACGCAACTAATGGCCGTTGATATTTGGAATTTTGAAGCCCCACAAATTTCTTCCCGGATGTCGGCAAAATGGTTTCAATCACATTCTCCATATGCTAAGTCATAGTATTAGAAATCTACCGTGCTCTTATAATCTTCGCACATTTAGCTGATTGTCGATATCTTGTTGATCCCTGTAAATG
>JBCBZF010000692.1:0-3994 GCA_039815525.1 Bacteroidota bacterium
AGCAACAGCCAATCATCAGACACAGGAGCAGGCTAAGTTGTTTCATTTGACGCATCATTCTTTTGGAGATATTAAATGGCTTTTTTATGATTAAAGATTCAAAATATGTGTTTCTCAGGAGAGAATGGTAAACGATCTTATAAAAGCTCTTGCATATATTTTGTGAAATAGGCTGATTTTATGAAAAACCTACTGATCATACCCCTGCTAATTTGCCTGATGATTGGGCAAAAACTATCAGGGCAAAACTTCACCGACGGCTTCAATTTTTATCTTCCACCTTACGATAGCACTACCCAGCGCTTTTTGCCAAAGTTTCCGATTGATCCCATCGGTCCCAATGATGGCGTCAGTGTAGACAATCAAGGCAATTTCATTGTCAATGGTCAGCCCATTCGTTTCTGGGGATCAAATCTCACCACCGGAGGCTGTTTTCCGATCAAGAGTAAAACGGAAGGCGTGGTTGGCCGCATGCGGAAAATGGGGCTAAATCTTATGCGCTTCCATCACATGGACAATCGGTGGTTTGATCCTGATGGCAGTCTTTTTTTCCAGGGAGCAGGCCAAAACACCAGGACCTTCAATCCGACTACCCTTGACCGGTTTGATTTTCTGTTGGCCAAGATGAAAGAACAAGGCGTTTACGCCAACATCAATCTACTGGTGGCCCGTACCTTTACCACAGCTGATGGTGTTGCAGATGCGGACTCTATTGGGGACCTGAGTAAGGGCGTAACCTATTTCGATCCCCAGCTCATTTTCCTCCAGAAAGAATATGCCAGTCAGCTCCTCAATCATGTGAATCCCTACACTGGAATTGCCCTCAAAGATGATCCGGTGCTGGCCATGGTGGAGATTGCCAATGAAAACACCCTTTATGGCTATTGGAAAGGCAATCGTCTTCAGACCTATCCGCAGGGTGGCAGTCTGATCAACCGACACGTACGCATGCTCGACAGCATGTGGCAGGATTTTCTGGTCAATAAATATCTTACCCAAAATGCCTTAAACACTGCCTGGGACATCGGCACGGTAGCAGCAGGCCAAAATGAACTGCTTCAGGATGGCGGCTTTGAAAGCGGAAATGTGAGCAGCAATTGGATTGCAGAACAACACAATGGTGTCTCAGTTTCTGTGGCTGCCGACAACAACAATCCTTTCGAAGGCAGTTGGTCCAGCCGGATAGATGTCAGCAATGCCGGCGGGACGGACTGGCATGCGCAGTTTAAACAAGCAGGTCTGAGCGTAGACCAGGACACCCAATATGTCGTCACCTTTGCGGCGCGTGCCTCTGTCAGTCGGGACATTACGGTGAGCCTGATGCGGGACAACAGTCCCTACACCTGGTATGGCGGTACTGCACTTCAAATTGGTCCCAACTGGCAGGAATACACCCTGGTTGTGACTGCACCGGAAGATAATATCGGCCAGGTACGGCTCAGTTTCTCCCTGGGACAAAGCAGCGGCAGCGTCTGGATCGACAAGGTGAGCATCAGCGATCCCGAAATCCGGGCGCTCGATACGGGAGAAGACCTCAGCAATCGTAACATCCGACGGATTCCTTATCGGGAAAAAATCAATTATACGGTCCCTCGCCTGTCGGATATGGCCGAATTTTATTTGGGTATACAACGTACCTACTATCAGGATTTCCGATCCTTTCTCAAGGATAGCCTTGGCTTGCACATGCCAATTACCGGTACCAATGCCCTGGTGGGTCCAGCAGACGTCATCAGCATGGATGAACTTGATTATCTTGATGACCACAATTATTGGGATCACCCCATCTTTCCCAATACGCCATGGTCGGGAACCGATTGGTTTATCAACAATACTTCTGCCCTGAAAGATCCCAACGTACGCGCAGCTTCGAATATCTTCGGGGGACTTGCCTACGCCAATCGTCCCTACACCATCAGCGAATACAATCATGGCTATCCGAATATTTATGAAGTGGAAATGATGCCATTGATCACTGCCTATGCGTCCTTCCACGAAGCAGATGGGATCATGTTTTTTGATTACAGCGGCCAAAATGACGGTTGGGAACAGGATTTCCATGGAGGATACTTTAGCATCCATCGCGACAATGCCATCATGGCACTTTCCCCCGCTTACGCCTATGCCTACCGCAATGCGCTCATCCGTCCGGCCAGCAATCCGATTCACATTGACTATTCAGAGGAGTATGTCTACAATTTGCCACCAGAGGACAATCTGGGTCGATGGGGAAAGTATTACCCTTATGCCTCCGAAATTGGGTTAACCCATTCCATTCGTACCGGCAGTTATCAAGGGATTGGCGCACCTGACCTGGACCTGATTCCGGCGCCTGCCAGTGATGTCTATACCACCGATAATGGTGAGACCACCCTCAACACCATGAATGGCTTGTTGACCACCAGGACGCCGCAATTTATTAGCGTGGCCGGCTTCCTACAGGACAATACCGGAACTGATCTGGGAGAAATGGAGTTGGTCAATGCCAGCGATTTTGGCGTGATTGCCTGGCTTTCCTTAAGCGGAGATTCGCTGGATCGCAGCAAGGAATCCTTGATCAGCATTTCCTCCCGACAGCAAAACAGCAACATGATCTGGAACGGTAATCAGACGGTGAATTTCAATTGGGGGAGCAGTCCGACGGAACAGAAACCGCTTTCCCTCAAACTCAAACTACGGGTCAATGCGGATTCATTACGGATCTCACCGCTGGATGCAAGTGGAGCTGTCACCGGCACCACTACCTATGCCTCCTCCGCACCAGGCGTATTTGTGATCGACCTGGAACAAAGTCAGGATCAAAGCCTCTGGTATGGTGTGGAAGCAGTTGGGATCGACATCAGCTTGGATGTGGAGGATCTGGCTGACCAATTGCAGTTGCGGGCTTTCCCCGTACCAGCCAAGGAAACCATTTTCCTGCAATATTCTCTCAACAAGCGAACCGAAGTCAGCTTTTCACTCAACAATCAGTTGGGACAAAGCGTATTTCAATCAATTCCCAAAACACAATTCCCTGGTCCGCAGCAGGAAAAAATTGAGGTTGCGCATCTTGCCAGTGGCATGTATTATCTTGATATGCAGATCGGGACGAAACGATTGCGCAAAAAATTATTCATCCAATAAGAGCTGACAAATGAAACGAGTAACTGGAATCGGGGGTGTCTTTTTCAAAAGCAGTGATCCCGTAAAAACCCGGGCCTGGTACAGCCGGCACCTTGGCATCCCCACCGACCAATACGGTGGCCATTGGAAGTTCAGAGACCTGGAAGACCCGGATAAAGTCTGTGTTGGTTCCTGGAGTCCTTTTTCCCAGTCAACCGAATATTTCCAGCCCAGTGAAAAAGAATTCATGATCAATTATCGGGTAGAGAACCTGGCCAAATTGCTGGAAGTCCTGAAAGAGGAAGGCGTGAAAATCGTCGGGGAAATACAAGAAGAAAGCTACGGGAAATTTGCCTGGATCATGGATCTGGATGGCAACAAAATTGAGCTATGGGAGCCCGTCGACCAAGCCTTACTGGACTATCACGATTCCACATCGGAGGCTTGAGTCTGATTGTATGAGCTATAAAATCCAATTGAGCACGGAGGAAGCCTACATTTTGGCTGACAAGATGCAGGAGATCCAAAACAAGAAGCTCTCCCGGCGGCTGCTGGCTATCTCGTTGCGGCATTATGGTTATAAAGTCAAGGAAATCAGTCCGCTGGTAGGGGCAAGTGAAAAAACTGTCACCAATTGGATGAAACTATTTCTGGAAGGTGGTTTTGATCGTTTGCTTTCGCTCCAATATGCTACTGATCGAAATTCGAAGCTTCGGCCTTATCAGGAACATATTCGCCAATATCGTAAGGCGCATCCGCAGGCTGATCTACAGGAGCTCCACGCCTGGCTAAAAGCTGAACATCAGCTAGTGGTAGAATTTAGCTGGCTATACCGCTATGTTGAATTACACCGCTTATGGTGACGCATTGATGCGTAACAACTCATCTTCAG
>JBCBZF010000303.1:0-6908 GCA_039815525.1 Bacteroidota bacterium
AGAGAAAAATGCGTCAGATAAACTTCATCCCGAATGATCACTTTGTCGTGTGCCTCAATTCTGATTCCAGGATAGGCTGGCTTCCAGTTGGCCGGATTTTCATACAGATGATCAGCTTTGGCGGAAAACACATAATCCGTGGCGAAGGCCAGACCACCTTTGAGGATCAGGGTCAGAAAGAGAAGAATATACAGGAGCTTTTTCACGGCGGTATTCATTTAAAGTGATACACAAATATAATTATTCTTTTTTATAAACAAAACTTACATTGAAATATATTTATAAAAAATTATTTTGAATTTCGACAGACACAACAGGTTTGCGCTTTGCAGCCACCTTTCCTAGCTTTGCGCCCTATGCGAATCATCTTTATAGGTACCCCGGACTTCGCCGTCCCCAGCCTGCAAATTCTCCATGAAAATGGCTATGATGTGGTCAGTGTGGTGACCGTCCCGGACAAACCAGCTGGTCGGGGCAGAAAATTGCAGGCTTCAGCGGTGAAGCAGTATGCAGATTCAGTCGGCATACCGGTTTTGCAACCCCATAAATTGCGCGACCTTGACTTTTTAGGGAAACTCCAGGACTTACAGCCAGATCTGATGGTGGTGGTGGCCTTTCGCATGTTGCCCAAGCTGGTGTGGGACATTCCGGAGATTGGCACCTTTAACCTTCACGGGTCTCTGCTCCCTGACTATCGTGGGGCTGCACCTATCAACTGGGTTCTGATCAATGGCGAAAAAGAAACAGGATTGACCACCTTCATGATCGATTCTAAAATCGACACCGGCAATCTCATGTTGCAGGAAAAAGTCACCATTCCTTTTGAATGGACGGCTGGAGATTTGCATGATCATATGATGGAGGTGGGTGCCAAATTGGTCCTGAAGACAGTTCAGGGTCTCGAAGCAGGTGAATTGACTGCTTATCCGCAGGATGACAGCTTGTTTAAAAACAAAGCACCAAAGATCTTTCGGGAAGATTGTCAGATCGACTGGAACCAGCCCGTTGAAGTTGTCTACAACTTTGTCAGAGGGCTTTCGCCTTATCCAGCAGCCTGGACGGAGGTAGATGAGAAGGTCCTCAAAATTTTTCGCGCCAGCATCATTTCCGAAAAAGTTGAAACGCCGGGGGTGGTTCGCCACGTAGAAGAAACATCCCGCTTGATGATTGCCTGTACAGATGGGTGGTTGGAGATTGAGCAATTACAGTTGGCAGGAAAAAAGCGCATGTCTACTGCTGATTTCCTGCGGGGTCAGAAAGACTCTCTGGAAGGGAAGCAGTTAGAAAGTCCAGTCACATGATGATCTGATGAGAAAATGACCAGTTTTCAAAGTAAATATTACCCCAAAACCAGAAATGGTCTGCGTGTGCTCCAGGAGCATGCCATGCAATACTATGCAGCCTTTAATCTGGTGATCATGGTTGGGGTGTTGGTCAATGTCATTAGCGGTGGCGGCGGCTTTCCGATGTTGTGGGCCGTGGTCATCGCAGAAATATTTGCTGTGGCGGTGGGCACCCTTCTGGCCTACGTACAGTTGCGGAAACGCTATGCACAGATTTTTTTCGTCAACGAACACTTTTCCCTCATCTCTGTCTACGAAATTTTATTCCAACGGGAAAACAATGCTTTTCCCCTCATATACGCCAGTCCTTCTCTCAATGCAGAACAGGATCAGCTGACCATTCATTTTAATGATCAGGTGATCACATTGCATCGCGATGATTGGGAAGATTTTGACCTCATCCGGGACTGGCTGTTTTCGCGTCAGCTCTAACCAATCACATGATCCGATATCATTTTATCCGCCACGCAGAAAGTATGGGCAATGTCAACAACCATCTCATCTGCGGGCGCTCCAACCATTTACCCCTTTCTCAGCGCGGAAAAGAGCAATCAGAATTTCTTGCGCAAAGATTACAGCAGGAAAACTGGCAGTTTGACAAGATATATTGCTCTGTCGCAGAACGTGCCAAAGCAACAGCTCACATTGCCCTGGATGCACTTGGTATTTCTCAAGCAGAGCTTCATTACAGTGATCAATTGGTCGAAGTGTCAAAAGGTGAATGGGAAGGGAAAGTTCGGGCAGAATTGTACACCCCGGAAATCAAAGCCGAGATGCTGGCCAATAGCTATCACTTTAAATCACCGGGTGGGGAATCTCAGGAAGAAGTAGAGGATCGCATGGAGAACTGGCTCCGCGACAGTCTGTCTCAACTCCAACAACCGTCAGCAGAAATTGCCATTTTCACACACGGCTTTGCGATCAAATCTCTCTTCCGCCGTATTATGCAGTCTGAACCCATCATGGTGTATCGGACCATCATCCACAATACCTCTATCAGCAGCCTCCAAATTGATGAAAAGGACTGGTTGGTGGAAAGGATGAACGATCACCAACATCTGACGCATACCGACTTTGTCGGACATTATTGGTAGACATGCCCAAAATTGCAATTGTCCAGCATGGCCCGGTCTATTATGATCTGGCGGCCAGCCTCCAAAAAGCAGAAAACCTCCTCAAAGAAGCCGCTTCCGCCGGAGCAGAGCTGGTGGTATTTGGTGAAACCTGGCTCAGCGGGTATCCCGCCTGGTTGGATCACTGTCCCAACATGGGATTGTGGGATCATCCGCCCACGAAGAAAGCCTTTGCCAGGATGTATGACAACAGCCTCGCCATTGGCAGTGCAGAGTGGGAGCAGCTATCATCCATGATCCAGCAGTTGGGCATTTATGTGGTCATGGGCATCAATGAACGTGTCCTGTCCGGCCCCGGCAATGGCAGTTTGTTCAACAGTCTGCTCATTATCGGTCCAGACGGCAGTTTGCTCAACCATCATCGTAAACTCATGCCCACCTATACCGAAAAGCTGGTACATGCCCAGGGAGATGGACACGGTTTACAAAGCGTGGACACACATTTCGGCAAATTGGGTGGTTTGATTTGCTGGGAACACTGGATGCCACATGCCCGCCAAAGCCTCCACCTCAGTGGAGAAGACATTCACGTAGCGGTCTGGCCCAATGTCCATGAAATGCATCAGGTCGCCAGTCGGGCCTATGCCTTTGAGGGGCGCTGTCATGTGATTGCAGCCGGTCAAATGCTACAGGCTAAAGAATTGCCAGAGGGTATGGAAACCCTTCCGGGTATCAAGGCGGATGACTTTTTATTGCGAGGCGGTAGTTGTGTGGTCGGTCCGGATGGAAAATATATCCTGGAACCAGTCTTTGATCAATCAGACATTTTGTATGCAGACCTTGATCTGGGTCGCAACCAACAGGAACGTATGACCCTGGACGTCAGTGGGCATTACAATCGGCCGGATGTTTTTTCTTTTGAGGTGAAGCAAGATCGATTGGTGTAAAATTTGTTTGATTGGGTTAGGAGTCGCATCAATGCGTTCCACCAAAAATCTGTATTTTCCCCCTCAAGCGAACATACACATCCCGAAAGAACCCGCATGTCCGATCAGCACCTCCGCTATACTGAAAAAATCGAGGACGTCATTGCCTCAGAACATGTTTATATCCAGCAAAGGCGACGCCACTACGGCATGGCAGAGGGAGATGATGAGACCCGCCCCAAAGACCTTTGGGGCATCACCATTTCAGGCGGCGGCATACGCTCTGCAACCCTTGCCCTGGGCATGATGCAGAAACTGATCGTTGAACGCCTTTTCAAACGTTTTGATTATATGAGCACCGTCTCCGGTGGTGGATATATGGGTGCTTGTCTCAGCTCGTTGATGCACAATCCAACCGAGAGCTTTGTGGTGCCGGATGCGTTTGCGGGCAAACAGGAGGAGATGATTCCAGGTCTGGATGCAGACACCTCGCCTTTTGTACGGCTCATCAAAACCAAGCCTATCGAAGCAGATGTTGAAGCGGAGGAGGAAGAGGTCAACACCCAGGTCCAGGCCCGTTTTGTTCCAGCTCAACTGGAAATGAATATCCCGAATGTTTCTGACAAGCGGAAAGAACCTTCGGAAATCGTCCTGGATTACGATAGCCCGGAAAAAACCAGAATTGATGTCAGACATCAAATCCACCATCTGCGCACCCACGGGGAATACCTTACCCCAGACAAAAAGCTATTCAGCCCCAGTGTTCAAAAAGCAATTGGTACGATCTTTTCCGGCATCGTTCACAATATCTTCCTTTTTGTTCTGGCTCTGATCGTTTTCGTTTCCCTCCACTACATTCTGTTTGATCAAATCAGCAACCACAACTTCTTTGAGTTGATGATGAATCCGACAGAAACCACCGTCGAAACATCCGAAGATGTGAGTGCAACCGAAGCACTTGGACAATTCTGGGCCCATGCAGTCATGGATCACGTCACACGTATTGGTGAAGTCTTTAGCAAACGGATGGAATATGCCGGCTTATTTGCACTTATGGGCCTGGTCCTTAGCATTGGGTTTATCATTTACTCAAGAAGGTCCCGCAAACAATATCAGGCAGATGAACTGAATCCGGAAAAGCTCAGAGAAGTCGAAACCGGACGAACCTACGAGGAAGAAGTAGAGTACGATTTTATTCGCAGCTTCAATCTGTGGAGCATATTCGGCGGGCCCATTCTCACGGCCATTTTCTGGGTATTGGCCCGCTCGTGGGGCTGGTTAGATCCCGCCAGTTCGGTGTCTCCCCCCAGCGGTGAAACCTTTGACTACTGGATCATCTTTTCCCTGCCAGCCTGCTTCGCAATGGGCATTTTCCTCGGAACTTACTTCATTCTCGCCTTTGTCAGTCAGCAACCAAAACAAATCCGTATTTCGCGTTCTTTTCATGGCGCACTACGCGGTGGCGCATTCTATGCCTTGATTATTTCCATCCTGATGCCACTCGGGATACTGCTGTTGTTTTCCATCAGCTTTTACTTTGATGAATTGATCTACGGTCTTTTTTCCAGCATTTCCTCTCTGGTTTCGATTGTCGTAGGCTATCTCGCATTGAATCGTAGTGGCGATAAAGACAAAAGCAATAGCAGTGGAGGCTTTGTTGATACGCTGGTCAAAAGGCTACAAGGGCCAGTGCTCAGCCTTTCTGTGATTCTGTTTGTGGTCCTGGCCGCCTCAGCCATTACCCGCAGTCTGATCTGGAAGCCCTGGGGCGATGCCGTATATTTCCCCATGGTCCTGATGTCGGTTGCATTCGTGGTTTTTGTGCTATCAGGCTATTTTGTCAATTCCAATAAACTGTCGCTTCACTACTTTTACCGGGACCGCCTATCGGAAGCCTACCTCAAAACGGACGCGCGCGTCAAGCGCGCGGGACGACATCACCAGGGCATGCCGCTGGTGCCGCTCCGTGATAATGAAAACCTTCGTCTCAAAAACCTTGGGTGGCGAAGGTTGAAGGGAAAAGAAGAAAAAGAAGCTGCCGAACTGGCAAGACAAGGAAAATTGCCGGAATCATATCGTTTTGTCCGAAAGGATAAAATCTACAAACCAAATCCGCGCACGCCATATCATCTGATCGTTACGGCCCTCAACCTGCAAGGCACAGAAGAATTGGTACGCAAAGACCTCAAATCTGAGCACTTCATCTTCTCCCGCAATTATGTCGGTTCACAAAGCACTGGTTATGTGCGATCCGATTTTTATCGGAAAGGTCGGACCAAATTGGCGCGCGCCATGGCAATTTCTGCCGCAGCGGTAAGTTCGGGCATGGGCTTTTCCTCCTTTTTTGCCCAATCATTCATCACCACCCTGCTCAACCTTCGCCTGGGTTATTGGGTCGAGAATCCCTGGTATTATCGTGCCAATTGTCGCCAGCGTCTCGTCAAAAGCAGCCGGAAGGGCTTGTATCTACGCCTTTTTCGGGGCTGGACCAAAGTCGTTTTGCCCAAAGAGCGTCTGGAAGGCCATGCACTTGCCTTACAAAAAAATCCCTGGCGAAAATATACCTTCTGGCCCATCTATCTGGTCCAGGAATTGTTGGGTCTGACCACAGCCAGCCAACGATTGGTCAATGTTTCTGATGGCGGCCATACCGGCGACAACCTTGGTTTGATGCCCTTGCTGAGACGCCGCTGTAAATTCATTGTGGTGTGCGATTTTGAGGAAGACAAAAAGTATGGTTTTGCCTCCTTCAACCATGCCATCCGGATGGCCAATGTGGAAGAGAACATCGACATCACCATTGATCTGAAACCACTCATTCCCGAAAGCAGGGAAGACAATAACATTCCCAAAAGCAGTGCCTCAGTGGCCATTGGCAGCATTGGCTATCCCAACAATACCAAAGGCACCCTGGTCTATCTGAAATCCTCTCTCAACAATTGTGATCTACCGGTCAATATTTACAATTACCGCAAACTCAACGAGGACTTCCCCCATCAATCCACCGCCGACCAATATTTTGATGATGCGCAATTTGAGGCCTATCGTTCATTGGGCTTTCATATCGCCGGGGAAGCTGCACAGAAGATTTACGAGCACTTGCAGCAGGCGGAAAAAGAAACATAATCCTTTGCAGACTGTATCTTTAGGTGAATGGACAGTTTTCGCAAAATCATTCACGTAGACATGGATGCATTTTATGCGTCGGTGGAACAGCGGGACCAGCCTCACCTGAAGGGAAAACCGGTCGCGGTGGGTGGTTCGCGCGAGCGTGGCGTGGTGGCGGCAGCCAGTTATGAAGCCCGCAAATATGGGGTCCGTTCAGCCATGCCGTCCATCACAGCAGCACGGTTGTGCCCTGAATTGATTTTTGTCCGGCCGCGATTTGATCGCTACAAAGAAGTCTCCGGTCAGATTCGTAGCATTTTTTATCAGTACACTGATCTGGTCGAGGACAGACGGTATGACTTGCCAGTGTTTAACTCATCCAGCACTTTGACCGCGCTCAGGGCGACAACGGACGACCTGTCTTCGGTCAGGAACTCCAGTGCCTCGCGCACGCGGGC
>JBCBZF010000633.1:0-4355 GCA_039815525.1 Bacteroidota bacterium
ATCAAGCGCTTGATTGGGGTCAATGTTTTTATCGATCAGACTTTCAGCCAGATCAAATTTGCGGCTGTCAACTGCTTTTTTATACAGGGCGATGGTCGGTGTCGCACCATATTCATCCAGTGCCAGTTCCACCAGTTCAATGTTGTTTTTTTTCAGGGCCATATCAGCAACGGCATCGGCACTGATATTGTGATCGAGGAATACCCGAACCATCTCCGCATCCCGTTTGGTAATTGCTCTTTCCAGTTCACGACTGGCAGCATTCATATTGTGTCCGCCACTGATGAGCTTTTCTGCCATTTCTTTGTCTCCCAGGTTCACAGCCATGTACAGGGGCGTATTGCCCTGATTGTTGGTGGCCATGACATTGGCACCATTTTGCAGGAGCAAATCAACCATCTCTCCATTTTTGGACTGAGTCGCCTCATGCAGCGGTGTAAAACCTTTGGCATTCTTGGTTTCCATATGGGAAATGCCGGAGCGAATCAGGGATTTTACCTCTGAGGTTTCACTGGCACGTACTGCATTGTGCAGATGGGTATTGCCTCCGGGGAGAATTTCGTTGACGTTTGCAGCACTGGTCACGCGCCCATTTCCACCAGACACATCGGTTGGCTTCCACTCGCAGCTTTCACTGTAAATCGGCCCACCGAAGGTAAAGGTGCCACCTGAGCTCCCCAGATTCTTTTTACAGCCTTCTCCATAAATGCCAAGGCCGCGATTGGTCGAAACGGTGGCGACTATGTTGCTTACATCATCAGACATAATGATGGTGTGGGTCCAGCCTTTTCCGATTCCTTTGTCGGAATCATAGTATTTCCGCTGGCCACGTTCGGTATAACTCACTTCTACCCTGCCCCAGTACGCGCCATTGTGCACCAGTTTGAGGGTCTTTTGTCCAAATGAAACACTGGCAGTCATCACCAGCAGCAGCAAGCTTAACAGAATCTTTTTCGGGTTCATGAGGCAATCTTTTTATCTGCCTCAAAGATGTGGGGAATCACCACATGCCTGAACCACATCTTGATGTGGTCAGAGGGGTGGTTTTAGCTTAAAACACCCCTTAAGTAGATTGAATAGCCGTTTTCTGTATGAATATCCAGGAAACCATTCAGGCTTTCTGCCCGGCGCTTCATATTGCTGGTACCCTGGCCACTGCTTTTCCAGTCTTTGACCTGTGTAGAACCATTGTCTCTGATAGCGAGGGAAAAATGTTGTTTGTCTAATGTTAACCCAGCACCTACTTCGGTTCCATCCGAATGTTTTGCCACATTGGTGATGGCTTCCTTGAAAATCAGGTAGATGTTTTGGCGAATTTCCCCGGAGAGGGCATGATTTTCGGGTATGCCTTCTGTTTGCAGGGAAAATGCGATCTCTTTGGTCGCCAGGGTTTCGAGCGCAAACTCCCGCATTCGGTCAATCAGACTTTCCCAATTGTCTTTCTGTGCATCCATGGCCCAAACTGCGTCCCGCATTTGTGCCATAGCAGAGCGGCTGAGGTCTTCAATTCGTTTGAGTCTGGGTTTGCTTGCTTCAGGAACGCTATGCGCAAGGATTTCAGACTGCATCGCCAATCCAGTCAACAGAGAACCGACATCATCATGTAAATCAGCCGATATCTTGGTCCGCAGGCGTTCGATTTGCTGGATGCGTTTGAGGCGATTGTTGGTGTACAGATATCCAAAAGCCAGTCCTCCCAGAAGAAGCATAATCAAGGTTCCGCCGATGTAAAAATTGCGCTGGGTAGCTGCGCGAATTTGTCCCAGTTCATTTTCCTTTTCCAGCAATTTGATCTCAGCTTCTTTCTCAGCCGTTTCATATTTGGTTTCCCAGCCACTGATTGCATCAGCCTGTTGTTCGGTAAAGATGCTGTCTTTGAACGCAATGTATTTTTCAGCGACGATGGCTTCTTTCCGAAACGCCTTTTGATCACGATAATAGGTTCGCAAAGCCGTCAGTGAAGTTTCCAGATTGGCAGCATGACCAATTTCTTCTGAGATCTGTGTGCTTTGTAGCAATAGATTTTCGATGGGATAAGAACGATTGGCAACTGTCTGAATCCCATTCTGATCAGAAAGGGCGATATATGTTTCTGCCACACCGACCAGCCCCATGGCCAGTTTGTCTTTTTGACCCTGGGCTTTTGCCAGTTCCAGACCTTTGATGAAATATTCCTGCGCAGTTTCAAATTCGTTTCGTTTTTGATGGTCTTTACCCAACGCCAGCTGCGCTTCGATGATCCCGGTCTGATACCGCATCCCATTTGACAATTCCAGGGCTTTTTCATGTTCAGCCTTTGCAATAGCAAGATCATTCCTTTCCCAACGGGCATTGCCAATTTTCAGATGATTATGGATTTGCAGGCCTTTGAAATTGGTGGCAAGTGCCAATTCCTGAGATTTTTCAAAATCCACCTCTGCTTTTTCATATTCTTTTAAATCCATCCTAACCGCCCCAATATTGTGATAGGCAATGGCAATACTGCGCTGGACACCGATTTCCTGTTTGATTTCAAGAGAACGAATGTAATGCTCCAGTGCTTCGGCCAGCTTACCGGTTGTATGGGCGATATTTCCAAGGTTATTGTAAAGTGGTCCCAGGAAATTGAGCAGATTATGCTTTTCGCCCACGGCTGCACTTTTTAAATAATAAAAACGGGCGGAGTCGTATTCGGTCAGGGTTCGGAGAATACGGCCTTTGGCATTGAGAATGGATACAAGGATTTCAGGGTCGGCTTGATCATGTGGTTGTAACAATACCAAACTACTGTCCAGAAGATGCTGCGCCTGTTCTATCTCACCCTTGTCGCGATGGAGAAGGGCCAGATGAAATTGGGCTTTGGCCATTTCGCCTTTGCTGCCTAACTGTGTGTATAAATCCAGGCTGCGCCTGGCTGCGGTAAATGCTTCCAGTATTTGGCCTTTGACGTGATAAACCTCAAACAGGATGGAGTGAAAACGTGCTTCAAACAACGGATTTTTTCCCTCTCCTACTTCCGCCAAAAAATCATCCGCTTCAGCGAACAGGGTTTCCGTTTCACCCAAATTCATCAGGCGACTGAAGCGGACAATTTTTGCATTCAGTTTTTTACGTGGGTTGGCAAGGCGCTCGCTTAATTCTATCGCTTTTTGATACCATTCATCTAATTCCTCTTTCTCAGCCTGCAGCATAAATTCCATGTAGAGCTGATACCGAACCGTATCCTCATCAACGAATGCTAATGCTTTTTCCAGACTGTCCCTGGACATAGTCTGACTGATACTTTGACGACCAAACAGGCAAAAGAGAATGAGTAACAGTCGTATAACTGAAAAAAAAGTCCGCATACAGATCCCCAATTGCTGCATAAGGTACGCTTTTCCTCTTTGGGAATTAGTAAAAACCACTCTGTTCATTCAAGAAAATCCTTCATAACATACGCAGACAGCGTTTTGCGCCCCAATTACGTTCCTTTGTCATACCACCATTGCCCGTTGATCCTTTTCCTACCATGAAAAACCTACTTCTGCTTTTATTCGGAGCATGTCTGTTCTCTTCTTGCGCAACCATCTTCAACCGTAAGACCACCCCCATCATGGTCTATTCCTCCGAACCGACAACGGTCGTGTGTCAGGACGAAACCTATCATTCTCACAAAAATCGAATCAAACTACGGGTACCCAGATCCGAGAAGGACGTTAAACTCACCGTCATTCAGGGCGAGAAAGAGCAGGATCTTTTCCTTGGATCGCGTTACTCACCAGTCTTTCTGTACAATGTTCCCACCAATTATGGGCTGGGGATGTTACTCGATCTCAAAAACGAAAAAGCCTACACCTATCCGAAAAGCATTTACATCAAGCCGCGCAACGGCGGTATTTCTTATGGCTACCATGGCACTGGCAACCACCGTGGAGAATGGAACTTCCATTTATCGATTCCTTATATCAATCATTTTTCCTACACGCCAAATTCCCGAACAGAAAAAAATCAAAACACCGGATTTTGGGGGATCAGGGCTGGCCTTGCATTTTACCACTCCCCGCAGTCTTACCTGAGTATTTCCGGAACGAGGATCACCGACTTTTTCTTTCCAATACCGGCTCCGATTGACCTTGAAGGAGAAAGGGAATCGCTTTATGCCTCTTTCATCAGCCTGACCAACAATCATCAAATGGGGCGTTTCTCTTTTGGGTATGGAATCAGCTACGGTCTCAACTCCTGGAGTCGAAAGTACTTCGGCTATGATGATGCCGCACAGGAACCCATTTTTTGGTCTGAGGATCGCTCCGGGGAAGTACTGGGGCTTGAATTCCCATTACAGGTTCGTTTCAATCGTGGGTTTACCATGGGGTTGATCTATCGGCCGACCTTTG
>JBCBZF010000315.1:0-6755 GCA_039815525.1 Bacteroidota bacterium
GTATCAGAAATGAAAAATTAGTATCCGGGATTCTGGGTCATTTCAGTATTGGTATCCAATTCCTGCTGTGGAATTGGAAACAGCTCATGACGACCGGTGATGAATTTTGATCCAAAGACGTCAGAACCAAGCCCCCAGCGTACCACATCGATGCGGCGGTGCAATTCGAAGCAAAGTTCGACTTGACGCTCATCGATGATGAACTGACGTACATCTCCGCTTGCTTCGCGGTCGGCCAGAATGGTTCCTCCGGGATCAGCGCGACGACGCACTTCATTGATGAAGCCAACGGCATCAGCGTCATTGCCCTGGTTATGAAGGGCTTCCGCCAGCAGCAGCAGTACTTCTGCATAACGGATCACCACGGCATTGACGAAGCCATCGTCCAGCGGCGCAGCCGCACCAGGGGTTTCATCTGCGTACTTACGTACACCGTAGCTAAAGGTCGCAAAATCATATGGCGTACCACGAAGATCTGAGCCGTCGGAGTAGAAGAAGGCATTCAGACGCGGATCGTTGGGCTCAAAAGCATCGATGAGAGATTGGGCCGCTCTACAGTTGTAGAAAGAAGGCACACCATACTCTTTGGGACGGAAGGTACCTTCGGTATTGCCACCCCAGCCGGTGTTGACGTCGACTGCCCATGGTGCACCGCCTTCTCCCTGACCATTTTCGAACTGCACCTCAAAGAGAGATTCAGCGCTGAGCTCAGCCTGGCCGTTGAATTGCAGAATCAGATCGTCCAGGGAGATCAGTTCATACTCGCCTGAGTTAACCACCGCACGTAGTTCAGTTTCAGCCTGAGACCACTTTTCCTGATACACCAACGCACGGCCCAAAAGCGCCTGAGCGGCACCAGCAGTGGCACGTCCGCGATCAGATGGATCATACGCAGACGCCTGTGGCAGATTGTTTTTCGCAAATGTCAAATCAGATTCGACCTGTGCATAGACTTCATCCGCATTGGACGCAGGGAAGTTGGCCAGTACTTTTGAATCTTCATTTTCGGACAGACGCAGCGGTACACCACCAAAGTTTTGTACGAGGTTCAGATAGGCCAATCCACGCAGGAATTTGGCTTCTCCCTCAATCCGGGCAGCAATTGCAGCATCAATGTTTTCGACACCTGGCAACTGGTCCAGCACGGTGTTGGCACGACCAATGGTCAAATAATTGTCCCGCCAAAACTGCACAATGTGCACGTTGGTATTGCCCCAGGTGTAGTCCAGAAGCTGTTGAGGATCCTGCTGTGTATTCTGGGTTGCAGCCCCTTCATTGGCAGAGAAATCCAGCATGAAGAAAACGGACCGCTGATAGAGCCCCTGGTTTTGCAAACCACCATACGTAGCATTCACCGCCTGGATCATTTCTTCAGCATTGCTGTAAAAAGATTCAGAGTTGATGTTGTTGCGATCGGTAGTTTCCAGGAAGCTTTCGGAACAGCTCCAATTCATCAGGAGGAGCAGCGATCCAAAGCATATGGAAAGAGTCTTTTTCATCGTAACTGATTTATTTTTTTGGTTGGATGCTTTTGTCATATTAAGCAACGCATATATATAAGGAAGTGTTTGCCTGCTCCTCCAATTTATTGAGGAGCAGGCAGTTTCATCAAGTTTAGAAGCCCAACTGCACCCCGACCAGGAACGAACGGGACTGTGGGTAGGTGCCGATATCAATCCCACGGCTGATGTTGCTACCCAAGCCACCAATCTCTGGATCAAAGCCTGAGTAATTGGTGATGGTGAAGAGGTTCTGAGAGGTTACATAAAAACGCGCGCTCTGCAGGAAACCAGAAGCATCGATGGTCGTCTGTGGCAGGCTGTAGCCAATGGTCAGATTTTTCATCCGGAAGAATGAGCCATCTTCAATGTAGCGGTCAGAGTTCCGGGTATTTCGGCTTGGGTCGCCAATGATGGCACGCGGTACTTCATTGGACGGATTACTGGGGGTCCAGCGGTCCAGAATTCTTGCGCTGTAATTGAAGTTTTGGTTCATGCCTTCCAGCCAGAGGCCAAGAGCATTGTAGATTTCATTGCCAGCCACGCCCTGTGCCGTAAAGCCCAGATCAAAGCCTTTGTAGGAAATGTTACCGGAAAGGCCATAAATCACATCAGGATTGGGATTACCAATGAAAACACGATCGTCATCGTTGATGACACCATCTGGCGCAATCGGGTTACCATCGGCATCCAGTCCGGGCTGGTCAACGAAACGGAAATCACCAGGGGCAGTCGTCGATTCCTGCGTAGCATGATTGTCTACTTCAGCCTGACTTTGGAAGATACCGTCTGTTTCATAACCAAAGAATGCACCGATAGGATTGCCTTCCTCCGTACGGGTAAGGTTGCCAAGGGTAAATGCACCTCCACCGTTGATAGGTTGCCCTTGTCCGAGGCTCACCACCTCATTGTCAATAAAGGTGATGTTACCAGAGAAGGAGTATTGGAAATCGCCTTCAAACTCACGGAATGTCAATGCGAGTTCTACACCACGGTTACGCACTGTCCCGGCGTTTACCGGCGCGACATTGCTGAAGCCAAGAGACTGTGGTACAGGGATTGGGACAATCAGATCAAGGGTTTCCCGGTTGAAGAAATCACCGGTAAACAAGACGCGGTTGTTAAACATACCCAGGTCGATTCCAATGTCAAACTGCTCAGCCGTTTCCCAACGAATGTTGGGGTTGGGCAGGAAACTCAGGGCAACACCGGGTACCTCTGCGCCATTGATGGTATACAGGGCCGCATTGTTCAAAGATGCAACCGTTGGGAAAGCCCCCAGGGTTTTCTCATTCCCAATCTGGCCCCAGCTGGCACGAATTTTCAGATCCGAGACAAACTCCACACCGTCCATAAAGGCTTCATTGCTCACGCGCCATCCCACTGAAGCCGAAGGAAACACTTCATAACGATTTTCAGCCCGGAGCTTGGAGGAGCCATCGCGACGGATGTTGAAAGTAACCAGGAAGCGGTCGTCAAAATTGTAATTCAATCGACCAAGCTGAGAACGCAGACTGGTACGGATAGAACGAGAGAAGCCAGTACCATTGTTGATGGCAAGAATCTCATTGTTTGGCAAATCATTCACCTGAGAGCTAACGGTATGGAAATTAAATTCCTGATCCGTGGCACCAACCAGAATGACGAGATTGTTTTTGCCAAAGTCTAAATCGTAGGTTAGGGTATGTTCAATCAATGGATTCAGAGAAAGGCCATAGTTTTCAGACAAGCCTGATCGAACAAACTGTCCTCTCACACCGGAGAAATTGGGTGTATAACCAAATCCTCTTCCCACAAACAGGTCCATTCCCACATTGATTCTATAGGTTAAATTGGTGAGGATATCCGCTTCTGCAAAGACAGAACCCAGCATCCGGTAGCGGCGCGGGCGCTGGACCACCAGATCTGCAATGGCCACAGGATTCGGCGCATCATGTCCATCAGGGTTCTGCGCCTGTCCATATCCACCCAACAAACTTTCATCAAAAAGTGGCACCCCGGCAGTGTTCTTGATCATGTGCTCAAATTCGCGGCGACCTTCAAGGTTCTTCTCACGATTTTGATCCGTATAACTCAACTGGGTTGACGTACCCACCCGGATGCGTTTACCAAGGTTAAAGTCTGTATTCAGTTTAAGAGTCACTCGTTCAAAGTCAGTACCACGCAAGGTACCTTCCTGATAGAGGTAGCCAGTTCCCAGGCTAAAACGTGCACCAGCACTACCGCCTGCGACCGTAACATTGTGATTGGTCATGACACCAGTCTGGAACATTTCTGCCTGCCAGTCAGTATTGTTGCCTGGTACGCCAGTCGCATAGGCAGAGGGAAAATCTGAGCTATCAGGCGTTACACCACGTGCGGCATACGCTTCTACCAGATAATCGCGGTAATCATCCTCTCCGAGCAGGTCCAGGGTTTTCCAGACGTTTTGTACCCCGACATAGCCATCATAATTAACCGAGATCCGGCCTGCGCGACCGCGCTTGGTGGTAATGATGATCACACCATTGGCGCCACGAGAACCATAAATAGCTGTGGCAGAAGCATCTTTCAACACTTCAATGGACTCAATGTCATTAGGATTGATCGTATTCAGCGGACTGGAACCAAGACCGTCCTGCTGTCCAACCGAAATTGGATACCCATCTACCACATACAATGGCTCTGTGTCACCCGTGGTACCAGCCCCACGAATCTGAATACTCAATGGACCACCAGGCGCGCCCGAGGTCTGCGTTACCTGTACCCCAGCCAATCGCCCCTGAATTCCCTGCTCGACAGACTGAATGGGAAGGTCTTGAAATTCAGTTGCATCGAGGGAAGCAACCGCTCCGGTCAGATCAGAACGCTTCTGCGTACCATATCCAACCACGACCACTTCGTCTATCCCAAAGTTGTCGATGTCCATTTTGACTGAGATTTCAGTCTGAGAACCTACTGTAATTTCCTGCGTCAGGAATCCGATGTAGGTGATGACCAGCACATCACTGGAAGATGCCGCAATTGAGAAATTGCCGTTGTCATCTGACAGGGTCCCTCTGGCGGCCCCTTTGATGATAATACTGGCACTTGCGAGGGGCTCCCCAGTCGAAGCGTCAGTGACTGTGCCCTTTACCTGATTCTGCGCCCAGGCGGCCGGAACCATCAGGAGCATCAGAGTGAGGCATGAGAAAAGCCTGGTAATTTGTCTTCGCATAAGAATGCTTGTTAATTGAGTAGTCTTGGAATATTGTAGTTGTTATGATTTACAGCGGGTACCAGTTTTGATTGCTCACCTTTGCTCAGTGATCGACCTGGATAAACATGATGTATGTCGTGTGAAAGTGGCGTTTTAACAATGAGTAGCAGTCTGATTTGGCACCATAATCTTAGCGGAAGGGCGTTTTTTTCTTATCCTGCACTATCCTGTACTCAAAATACAGATTCCGCATTGTACAGCGCAAAGGCGCGTGGTCGGGGTGGGTACTCGTTCTACACGGATGAATTGGGCGATACGATCCGTCTACGCCGCCAGTTGGAGACAGACCTGCGAACCGCTATCCGTGAAGAGACTATCGAGGTTTACTTTCAGCCGCTGATCAATCTCAAACATGGGCGTATCAATACCTGTGAGGCACTTGTCCGCTGGTTGCACCCGGAACACGGGCAGATCTCGCCGGAAACGTTCGTCAAGATTGCCGAGGAAGCCGGATCGATTAATATCCTTGGCGAGTACGTTCTCAGGAAGTCGATGGAAGCCTGCTTGAAGTGGCCTGATCATGTCTGTGTTGCAGTCAATGTTTCATCGGTCCAGTTTCAGACATCTGACGTGGTCGGAACCGTCGCTGATCTGATGCAGAGCCTGAACTTTCCGGCTCATCGTCTGGATATCGAAGTTACAGAATCCATCATGCTTGAGAATGTCGGCGAAGCCACCAAGACCCTGCAGGATTTGTCTGAAATGGGTGTTCGGATATCGCTTGATGATTTTGGTACCGGTTTCTCAAGCTTGAGCTACTTGCACTCGTTACCGTTTGACAAAGTGAAGATCGACCGCTCGTTCATCGAAAACGGGCTTGCAAATGAACGCTCACTTACCCTTCTCAAAGGTGTTGTTGATCTGATCAAACGGTTGGGCCTTTCGGTCGTGCTGGAAGGCATTGAGAACGAAAAGCAGATGGAAGTTCTTTCACGCAGCGTGGACGTCAATGAGGTGCAAGGTTACTTGTTCTCGAGACCGGTGCCTGAACGCGATATCCTCACGCTCCTCAATGCGAGCCTGCGTACGTCGTCCGGTGATGACAAGAAACGCGTCGCCTGAGGTTTTTGCGTGGACCAACAGCCGCGTAAACCTTAATTGAGATTACTGTGTCCCACCCCCCTTTACATCCGTTAGCAATTCATTAACCTTGGCTCGTCGCATGTTGCGGCATAGGGGCAAGACTATGTATGTGGGTCATAACGGATCCGCTTTTGCGAGCAAGCTATTGGGCTACTTGCAAGATGTTGATTACCGCATTGCGGACAACGAAGCGGAAAAACAAGCAATTTACAAATTGCGATACGACGCTTACCTCAATGAGGGAGCGATTAATGAAAACGCGTCCGGCATTCTGACGGACCGTTACGATGATATGGAAAACTGCTGGAATTTTGGCATTTACATCGATGGTGTGCTTGCCAGTGCCTTGCGGTGTCATTTGATTTCGCCGGAATTTCCGATGGGCCCGGCCTATGACTTTTTCCCGGACATTATCCGGCCAATGCTTGATGAGGGAAAGACATTGGTCGACCCGACACGGTTTGTGGCGGATCGGGATGCATCTCACAACTATCCTGAAATTCCCTACATGACCCTTCGTGCTGCGTGCATGACTTATGATCACTTCGATGCTGATTACTGTCTTGCATCCGTACGCAAGGAGCACCGGGCTTTTTATCGCAGGGTATTTCGTGCCGAAATCATGTCAGAGCCGCGGCCTTATCCGCCGTTGACAGTTCAGTTGGGACTAATGCGCACTAATGTCAGCAGCTTTCGTGAAAACCTGCTGCGGCGCTATCCGATTTTTGAATCAAGCTATACCGAACGCCGGTTGATGTTTGGCTCCAAGCCTGCCAATCAGCTTTCGTCCGAGAACCTGGCTGAAAGATCGGGCGATACTCTCGCTGCAGCTTCAAATCTGAACTAGAGATACGTCCAAGGTTTAGATCGCAAACCTTGTTGTTTGTGTTTCGCAAGCATGGCTTTCTGGTATGTTGCGGGACGCATAACGATAC
>JBCBZF010000843.1:0-3237 GCA_039815525.1 Bacteroidota bacterium
GGAAGGGACCAACCTGGCTTTATCAGACGTCGACGAAGCAGGATTGCATGAAACGGCTGAGCTGATAAAAGGTGTAAAACTGACCACCCATATCCTGGATGTCGCCAAACGGGAAGCAGTGTATGATTTTGCGGAAAAAGTCATCGCCGAACATGGCTCCGTTCAGATCGTGATCAACAATGCCGGGGTCGCTATGACCGCCAATATGCAGGACATTACCTACGAGGAATTTGAGTGGATCATGAACATCAATTTCTGGGGCATGGTCTACGGGAGCAAAGCTTTTTTGCCGCATTTGCTTCAACAACCCAAATCCTGGCTGGCCAATGTGTCCAGCATTTTTGGCATCATTACCTCCCCCACCCAAGGTGCCTACAATGTCAGCAAATTTGCGATTCGTGCCTTTACCGAAGCCCTCCGTCAGGAAATGCAGGAGACCAATCTGGTGGTCAGCAGCATTCACCCAGGCGGGATTGATACCCCGATCGTCCAGAATGGGCGATACAATGCTGATTCTCTTTCGGAGGCAGATAATCAAAAACAGATCAGAGATTTTCCCAAAGTGGCCCGCACCAGTGCAGAAGAAGCCGCGAAGGTCATCATGCAGGGATTGAAAAAGGAGAAAAAACGCATTCTCATTGGTAAGGATGCCCGTTATCTTGACCGAATGCAACGCCTGATGCCCATTGGGTACGAACGCATTCTTGACAAGATCCGAAAGAAAGTTCAGGGAGAATAAGACACAAAAAAGCGCCGAGAAAACCCCGACGCTTCATATAGATAGACAACATGTTGGACGAAACTGTACTCCTTCAGTATTCAAAAACGTCCGATAGTTCGTACTAAAACAAATTCAGTACCAATCTTATCGTACTACACTAAATTTTTTGCTGATTATTTCTCCTGTAGCAGGAATAATCAATTGCAATACGTATTGTCCTGAAGACAGATTTGTAAGTGATACTTTCAGCGCCTGCTCGCCTGTATTTGCTATGTTGGTGTCCATTATTTGCACTTTTCCCATCATATCAATCACCTGAACCCCAACTTCTGCAGGCTCACCCATGTTGAAGCGAAGATTCAACACGTCCTGGGCTGGATTGGGAAAAATACGCAATTCGACATCTTCCTCCGCAATAAATGCCTGACGATTACTGGCTGGCAAACAGAAGTTTGTGGATTCCGTGCTGCCAAAATTTCCACCAGAAGCCAGTAGGTTTCCATTCTCGTCTCTGACTTCATAAGATCCATTGCCAAACGAACAGCAAATGCCATCCCCATAGCTATCATCTATCCTGAAGGTGTAGCAGCCATCATCAAGACAAACTGTCTTGGTGTAGGTATTGCCAGCCACAGAATAGGGACCGCCGCCCGTAATGGTCCCACTGCCACCATTGAGCTGCCAGGTGGTTTCGCTGGGATAATTATCGGTCACAATGGTAACGGTAACATCAGTACAGCCACCGCCTCCGGTGCTTCCAGCACTGAGGGACAAAGCATCAATCGCCATGTCGCTGGTGTAGCTGCTACCAGTGGTCCCAATGAACTGGAGCTGAATGGTCTGTCCGGCAAAGCTGTTCAGGGAAACACTCGCATTGCCCCAGCTATTGCCCTGATTACCCGATAAACTCCAGATTGTTGTCCAGTTACCACCAATGGATTTGGCCTGCAAGCTCAAGGACCCCATGGCGGCACCATAGAGATGATGCGCAAATGAGAAGCTGGGATTGCTCAAGCCAGACAAATTGAAACAAGGACTTTGCAGAATGGTCGTTTTGGAAGGGAAATTGGGGCTGGATGCCTCAACATAGAGGTAGAAGCTACCGGCATTGGCAGAAGAAGGACCAGTATTGGATGAAGGCGTACTACCACTGCGTCGGCTCCAGTCCAGATCATCACCACTGGCATTGGTCCAGGAGAAACTGGCACTTTCAAAGCCTTCAGTGTAAGGAAAACTGTTGATGGTGGTCGCACAAGATGGCGGTGTACTACTGGCATTTTCGACCGAAAAATCATCTATCGCCATGTCTCCCCGATAACTGCTGCCAGTGGTGCCGAAGAAACGTAGTTCTATCGTCTGCCCCGCATATGCCGAGAGGCTCACATTGGCGTCCTCCCAACTATTGCCCTGATCACCGCTTTGCGACCAGATGGTGGTCCATGAACCGCTACTGGTTTTGGCTTGCAGATTGAGGCTACCCATATTCGCACCGTACATGTGATATTGAAAATTGACTTCTGGATTGCCCAGGGAAGCGAGGTTAAAACATGCACTGCTCAGCACTGCCTCCTTGCTGGGATAATTGGGGGAAGAAGCTTCGACATAGAGGTAAAAATTTCCAGCCGCCGCTGCACTGGGACCAGTGCTGGACGAAGGGGTATTGCCAGAGCGTTTGGTCCAATCCAGATCATCATCACTGTTCTGCGTCCAGGCCGAAAATGAACCTTCAAAACCTTCAGTATATGGGAAAGAAGAAATGGTGCTGCTACAACTACCTCCACCACCGGGAGCGTTCTGAATCCAGGCCGTAAAAACCCAGGATGGATTGCTGATATATGGATTACGATTGCCCTGGAACGCGGCGATTTCGTTGTTCCGCTGCGATTCAGATGCATCAACCGGATCATTCAGATGCCATTGATACAACTCATTCACATCACCGACCTGGGCAATATTGTAGCTGGGATAAACGGTGTAGAAGTAAAAGATAGCCCGCGCAACATTGCCTTTGTGGTCTTCACGTGGTTCAAAGGTATTGTTGGCAAATTCACTGTATTCATCAATGTTGCTGGTCGGAATACTGCTTTGACTGGTGGTATTTCGCATCCAACTGCTGGTCTGATTATCAGGGATATCCGTAAAAGGATGATTCGAACGGGTAGAATTCCAATTGGCGTAAGTCGGAAACAGATGGTGGATGTCCACCCGCATCGGGCTTGCCTGATTGAAAAAAGACTGCGGAATGGTATGCTCTGCATTGATGGGCATGGCATCACCGGCTACCGTCAGGCTTCCCGGTGCAATTGACCGCTGATACCCACTGTACACACAGCTAACGGTCCCATTGTCATTGTCGATGTCATTGTACATCGCCAACCTGGCACCGGTATAGCTTTGGGTAATCGACGCATAACCATCAAACCAATTCTGTTTCACCCAATTGCGGAAACTTTGTCCATACAAATTAGCGGGTGGAGAAGTTGATTGAGCAGAAAGCAGACTACACGAAAAAAGAA
>JBCBZF010000856.1:0-3213 GCA_039815525.1 Bacteroidota bacterium
AGACCGTTGCCTTGGGATCTGATTTCAGTGCTACGGGCAGAGAGTATCATATCCTTGAGGTAAAGCTGGAAGGAGACAAAATATTTGGTGCCCTCGATGGAGACAATTTCAATGATCAGAAACATCAACTTCCGAATGGCATTGCAGAAAGCTTTCTCAACCCCACTCTGGGACTCCGCTCAGACGGTCAGGGCAATGATTTCACCGGAGAGATTGCGGAGTTGATTGCCTATCGGATTGAGTTGGACAATGACCAAAGAAGTGAAGTGCTGACCTATCTCAATACCAAGTATGGTATCAACATTCCGGAAAGACAACATGATGTGTATGATCACAATACAGATAACAACCTGATCGGCATTGCCCGTCAGGATGATCAATGTCTGTTGCAAACCAATAGTCGCTCCGTGAATCCCGACAACATCGTCCGCATCAGTCAAGCTGATGATTTGGACGATGGTGAGATTCTGAGCATCGGCAATGATGGGGGATCACTGAACCCAAGCACCAATGTTCCGGCAGGCTTCCTGGCCAGAACCGGTCGTCGTTGGCGTGCCTCTGAGATCGGTGAAACCGGTCTGGTGGATTTGTCCTTTGATCTCAAAGGCAGTGGATTGCTTCTGAATACCCCGGCCGCATACGGTGTCCTGGGAGATAATAATGCCAACTTCAACAATGCATATGAAATTTCGCAGAAACCACCAGTGGTGGCAGATAGTGTTCTCACCTTCAAACAGGTCCCACTGATCAATGCGCACTTATTTGCATTGGGCTTAAGAGAAGCCATCAATGTCAGTGTGAGAGCGCGACTTCAGGGTGCTTATGATCTGGGATCAGGGCTGATGCGTGATAATTTGCGTGAGCTGGGCTTGATCCCACTGAAAGAACCATATACAAATCTTGATGGCTTTGATCATGTCGGCGCAGGTGGTGGTGAAGAGATCAGTCAGGCGGTTCTGAATGTGTCCGGTGATGATGCGATTGTGGACTGGGTAATGCTGGAATTACGGGATGCGGCCAATGCCTCTCAGGTGGTGGCAACCCGTTCAGCACTGATTCAGCGAGACGGTGATGTCGTAGATGTCAGTGGCGATGGGCCGGTTTCTTTCATCAATCTCGCGCCTGGGAATTACTACATCAGTGTCAGACATCGCAACCATCTCGGTGTGATGACAGATGCACCAGTTGGACTGACGCAAAGCACGACGGTCATTGATTTCAGTATGGGAGGCGCCTTTGGAACGCACCCACAGGCTTCGCTTGGTGCAGGTGGATTTGGGTTATGGGCAGGGAATGCCAACCTTGACGGTCAGATTCTGTTCCAAGGCCAGAACAATGAATCGAATCAGATTTTCTTCCATGTCCTCTCTGCGCCGGGCAACACCAGCTTTGCCAGAAACTTTATCAGAGACGGCTATCATCAGACTGACTTGAATCTTGATGGAAAAACCATTTTCCAGGGCAGCAATTCAGATCCCGTGGTCGTCTTTTTATCAATTCTGAGCCATCCTGCCAATATGACTTTTGCCCGAAACTTTATCATCTTTGAGCAACTGCCGTAAAGTAGGGAAATGTGCAAAAATTTTGTGATGAAAAACCAATAGGAATTTGGAATTATAGCCTGATATGTGGATATTTGCACTCCGTTGAAAGAAAAGGATAAGATCCATGCCTAGAGTTTGTCAAGTAACCGGAAAGCGAACCATTGCTGGAAACCACGTTTCCAAGGCCCATAATAAAGTAAAGCGTCAATTCCGCCCCAACCTGCAGAAGAAACGCTTTTACATTGCAGAAGAAGACCGTTGGGTTACCCTGCGTGTTTCCACCTCTGCTCTGCGTACCATCAGTAAAAAAGGTGTTTACGCGGTTGTGAAAGAATTGCGTGCCAAAGGCATCAAAGTATAACTTCGATTCGCTTTATGATCGAAAACCTCAAATTACCTGGGTAATTTGAGGTTTTTTGTATCTATATGCAGGCAACCGAATCCCTACCCCTTCTCGTCTAATGAGTCAAACGTCATCCTGACCACATGAAATATCTTTCGCTGTTTGCCATTTTATTTGTTGCGTTTTCCCAACTTACTGCCCAGGGCCCCAGTCGTTCCGGGCGACCTGCCGTTCCGGAAGCAAAAGGTGCGAACCGGGATTTCCCCTGCGCCGGTACGCTTTTTCTGGATGAAGATTTTGAGAGCATGGGTCTACCCAATGGCTGGACGGCCATTGATGGTGATGATCTCACGCCCAATGAAGACATCCAGTTTCTGATTCCCATGAAGGGCTGGCAATCCATTATTGACTTTAAGGATTCCACCAATCGCGCTTTTGCTTCCCCTTCATGGTATGAAGACAGCGCTGGAACCAGCAATGATTATCTCATTAGCCCGCGCCTAACCAAACTTCCAGACAATTTGTGTCTTTCCTGGTCGGCTTATTCGCAAGACCAGACCTTTGAAGAAGATTATGAAGTAAGGATATCAACCACTACTCCCGATGAAGCTGGTTTTCTGGCCAATCCAGCCCTGGTCAGCATCGAAGGAGAGCAATCAACTCGCGATTTCCGGTCCACCAGTCTGAATGACTTTGCAGGGATGGATATCTACATCGCTTTTCGCCATACTTCTACCGACAAGTTTATTCTGGTACTCGATGACATTCGTTTGGCGGAAGTAGAGCAGTTTGATCTTGGCCTTGAAGTAGACAAATTCACTGCGAATCCGGACGACAGCATCAGCATTAGCGGCACAATCCTCAATTTGGGATTGGATACGGTCCGCGTTGACTCTGCACAGTTGTTGATTTCTTACCAGATCGACAATGAACCCGTTCAAGTATACGAATACCCACAAGCAGATACCCTGCTACCCAATGCTTCTATTCGTTTTACGCATGACA
Source organism: Bacteroidota bacterium (assembly GCA_039815525.1). Taxonomy (GTDB): domain Bacteria; phylum Bacteroidota; class Bacteroidia; order J057; family J057; genus JBCAWW01. The sequence goes on from JBCBZF010000856.1 coordinate 2,893, forward strand.
GCACCTGGGTCCCAACCGAAGACAAAGTCTATCGCTTTCGTGCCTGGATCAGTGGATTCGGCACGGATGACCGGGTAGAAAATGACAGTGTGGGACGCTGGGTCGGTATTGGCACTTTCACATCTATTGATCCACAAACCCTGGGATGGCAGCTCTCCATTGCCCCCAACCCGGTCCAGAATCTGCTTCAAATTGGATGGGAAGCAGATAAACATACCGAAGGTCTGATCGAAATTCTGGATATACGTGGGAAAGTGGTCGTGGCAGGCAAAAACATCCGTAGCAATGTTGGCACCACACAAATAGACCTTGGAGCACTGC
>JBCBZF010000207.1:0-8025 GCA_039815525.1 Bacteroidota bacterium
AACTTGTAATTATATTGTGTTACCAATTTTGCAATAGGAGAGGTCTGGGCTTTCACAGTTTTCACAACATTTTATTCATTTCTCCTGAGAAGCTCTTTTTGGCAATGTCCGAAAGCGGGGAAGAGGATCAATGGCCAAACAATAAAGCGAGGAAACAGAATATCTGACTTTATGAAAAATGAATAAAACTTAAAGAAAACTGTCAAAAGAGTCTATCGAGCAGACCTGAGATTTGTCTTATCACTTTTACACCACACGAGTGATTCAAGGAGTCCACCGAAAATCCTGAAAAGAGTAGGGCATTTACAAATCTCATTCATATGAAAAGGCTAGCTATCACCTGTATGTTCCTCATGGGCATCTTTTTCCTCGCAAACGCGCAACAAGTCATGAATTGCAAAGGCAGTCGGACTGGGGCCAGGGTCAAACTTCTTCCCCCGGACGGCGAAATGATCAGAATCAAGGTCAACTGGGATGAAGGTTCGACCTTTTCGGGCGCAGCACTGGCATTGGAGAATGCCAAATGTGCTTCCTGCCCAAGACTGGGCGGCATTGGACGCCCCCACCCCATTGAGGCCATCTACAAATTGGAGCGGCTGGATGACAATCAGCGGGTCAAGATCAATTGGGGGCCAAGAGGGACCGATCGTTATTGTGGCACCGATCAAATCACCATCGAGCAGGGTCTGCTCTGCCTGGGCAGCAAAAGCAATGCAAGAGTAGAGTTTGTTTCCCGCTCCGGTGGCATCGTCAAAGTAAAAGTATATTGGAATGAAGGTTCAGGCTTCAACCAGAAGAACCTGGAAGTTGTAAATGGAACCCTTGTCAGCAATTTCCTGGTTGGCGGCAGCAGGGCCAAAGAAGCAAATGTCGAGATCAAGGTTACGGATAATTCCAAAGAAGTGATTGTTCGTTGGGGCCAATCTCACACCAAGCTGTACTGTGGGGATGGAGAATTGAGAATTGGCGCCTGATTTTTCTGAAGAGATATTTTTCCCTGTCCGGGTCTCCGGCCAGGGATTTTTTTGTGTTTGGTCTGTTAGAGGTCGACAAGTCGTCTTGCCTTTATGAACCCTCAGCCAGACTTGTCAAAGCGCCCCAGCTTGACACATAATGGACCATACTCGGGATACTGCTCAACATAAAAAGGCTGCCCGATCACATTGATCCTTCTCTTTTTATCCGCATTTCTCATCCTAAAAACACGCTCTACTGCCCATAAACGCCACTTGGTGAAAATTGAATAAGTTTTGAGGAAAAATGTAAAAGCAAAGATCCCAACAATGCGGTATTTGGCTCATGCAGGTACTTACCTGTTGGTCAGATGGCGTCGGGAGACGCTTGAATGCCGGGAAGCTTCGCTTCCCGGTTTTTTGTATGCAACCAGACGAAAGTCTTCCATCCGGGAAATCTCCAAAAACTGCAGGGTGAATTTATTCCATCATATCAGAATGTTTGCTTAAGTATATTTTGTAATGTCCTGAACAAATATTTATTTGTGGGAGAAGAAAGGGAGATTTTCTTCAACCTTGTCTGACCAACAAGTTTTGCCCGTGATTGGGCGTACCATGCATTTTATGAGATAACAATCTCACTGCACAGTTCTATGGCCTCTTGCCATCTGTGTCAATGCGATTGCGATGAAGCTTCATTGAGATGATCAAATGAAGTTTCCAGTCCGCTAATACATCATGCCATGATTCTGGTGTAAAGCGGGATGGGAGAAGTATGTCAAAAAAAGTGCAAAAGCATCCAATTGGATGGGACGCTACAATCAACATATATGACCATTTCAGACCCACATCTGGTCCTCCAAAGACCATACCTTGCCCTTCATCACCTTCTTTTTCCCGGTTACACATAATTCATACTCGATTGACAGAGATCTCAGATGGTAGCTAGCCTGATGGTCGGTCAAGTCTTAATGCTTGAGTTGATGTTGTTTTTTTATTGACAAAAACATCCTCTATTTCGCTGAAATGGCGTTTTCGCAGGGGCGTTTTGCAAAACACCCCTGCAAGATCAACCCGAACATTTAGGTTTGGCAAAGCACTGGCATACTTCTGATAAAGCATCATGGGATGACCGACGCATAGCTGTGCAAGAATGTGGTATGAGCAAAAGCGCTGTGAGTCAGGCGGGAGAAGGCAATTCTACACGGCATACTTATGGCCATGAAATTTGCTGGTATTCTTCCGCATTTCCTTTTCATCATCTCAGTGGGTATTTCACATTTCCAGAGAAAATAGCACTCACTTTTTTGGCCAATACGCGCGATTTAAGGCGTTTTGTGAAAAGTGAATAAGATTTTAGGAAAAATGTAAAAGGCTTCTGGACCCATCAAGAGAGATTTGTAAGTGTTGAAACAATCCAACGAATCATCACACGAAAATATCTCTTTATGATCCCCAAGCCACTTCTCCTGAGTCCTCTCTGATTTACCCAGCCACCAGGCTTCTGATCAGAATTTGCAAACCATCTGACAAAACTCCTTGCCATCCTAAAAAGGATGAGATGCAGATTCATCACTTGAGTGCTTTTCATCCATCAGAAAACGACCCCTGACTTTTTGTAGGCGATCTGCAAAAAGAATGAAAAAGAGACGCAGCCTGGCATGCGTCCCCGAACCACAATTCATAAAACACACGGATTTTTCAAACAAGGCAATCCTAACATTCTCGTTATGCATTCTTTTAAAACAAATACAATAAGGCTCACGCTGGTCCTGATGGGACTGATGTTCACAGTGGGCAGCTTCGCGGCAAATGTTACCTCTGTCGGTAGTGGAAGCTGGAACACTCCTTCTACCTGGGATTCAGGCATGGTTCCTACGGCAGCTGATGATGTGACCATTCTTGCGTCCCATACTGTCAACGCATTCACAACCATGAACTTTGCTTCTTTGACAATCGATGCCTCAGGCGTTTTCGACATTTCGACCAACACGACCTATAATACCAGCGGTGATATCACAAATAACGGCACAATCCTTTGGAATTCAGGGGATCTGGACGGACCAGCTGGCGGCATGACAATCATCAACAATAATACCTTCACAGTCGTCAGTGCTGCTTTGGAAATAACCAGCGATGTCAACTTTGTGAATACCAATGGTGCTGTCTTTGAGAAACCAGGCGGTGGCCTGCAGGTTTTAAGCGGTACATTTGACAATCAGGCTGGCGCGAGTATTAATGTGACCATTGGTCCAACAAATAATACCTTGCGGTTTGATGGTGGCCTGACGAATTCAGGTAGCATGACCGTTGATCGGACCATTATGATCACCGGCAACCTCACTGTCAACAGCGGCAGCAGCATCGGCGGTACGGGTTCTCTGCTCCTTTTTAACAGTACCATTAATGGAAGTGGAGATTTTGCGCCTGGCTGTGCGATTTTCCGCTGCGAAGGCGGCACTGGTGGGGATGTCTCGGTTACGGGCAGCGCAGGCCAGAAAATGATCATTCCTTCCGGAACAGATGCAACCATGTCATTCGCTAACATCGATGGCTTTGATGAGCTGGAGGTGAATGGTATCCTCAACTTTGGCCTTGCCAGTAGCGGTGCGGTTAGTTTTGGAATGGACGTCCTGAACAATGGTACGATCAACTGGAACAATGCAAATCTCGATGCCATAGGTGGCGGCAGAACCCTCACCAATGCAGGAATCTTTTCCATCAATATATCTGGTAAATCGTTGACTGACATCGATTTTGTCAACCAAAGTGGCGCAAACTTCATTAAAACCGTAGGAGGACTGCAGACGATATCAACCAATTTTGACAACCAAGCCGGGGCAACTGTTACAGTCAATTCTGGTGCAACAAATAATACACTCGAATTTACAGGTACCCTGATCAATAATGGTTCCGTCGTAAACGATAGAAGCGTTCGCCTCAACGGAACAACCCAGGGCAATGGTAGCTTTGATGGTTCGGTTGCCCCAAATGTATTTTCAGGTTCTCTGGAACCAGGTAGTTCACCCGGTTGTCTGACCTTCAATGCCGGAATTGACTTCCGCGGGACCTATGTAGCTGAAGTAAATGGCACGACAGCTTGTACAGCTCATGATCAATTGATTATCAATGGAAATTTTGCAAACGATGCTGGCAGTGTTCTGGAAGCCAATGTCGGTTCGTTTGCACCGGCAACCGGTACCCAGATCAAAATTGTTGACGCATCCAGCATCTCTGGTTCAGGTTCATTTGGTACGGTCAACTTTGTACCGGCATCAGCAGCAGCTGACTGGAGCGTGGTCTTTGACTTCCCCAATAGTGATGTCTTCCTGCAGTACAACGGCCTGCCTGCCGGAGACCTCGAATTCGTGGTCGGCACCCCGACTTCCGGACCGAACAACACCGTTGTCGTACCAGTCTCTGTGAACAACTTCAACAGTATCGCCAGCTATCAGGCCTCCATCGGTTTTGATCCAGCGGTTCTGACCTATGTTTCTGCCGCCAGCCCCGATGCTGATATTATGAACACCGTCGGTGCACCCGGACAGGGAAGCGTTCCCAATGACTACGTCGTTTTCAGCTGGTTTGATCCTAACGGGATGACCACCACCAAAGCGGATGGTACCGTCGTTCTTGAACTGACCTTCACGGTTGATCCGTCTGCGACGACTGGTTCAACCACGGTTGAGGTTGATGTAACAGGTGGTGCACCAGTTGCGGCGGGATTTTCTGATGACATCAATGGTACCACACTGGATACACCCGGTTCTGTTGCCGGTGGCGTAACGGTAGACGCCGATCCTCCAACGGTTGATGTGATCAGCATCGCTTCTGACAATGCCGATCCGGCTTTCGCTAAGGTAGGTGATGTGATCACCATTTCTTTCACTACTTCTGAAACGCCAGATCAAACGCCCGTGGTTGTGATCAATGAAGGTGGCGCTGGTGCGGTTACCGTTTCCGGTTCTGGAACTTCATGGACTGCCACCAAAACGGTTGCTGCTGGTGGTGATGGTGTAACCACTTTCTCCATCCAGGTGCAGGATGAATTTGGCAACAGCAGTACTGCAACTGCCACCACTGACGCCAGTCAGGTGATTGTGGATACGGTTGATCCTTCGATCACTTGTCCCGGTCCATTTGCTGTCAATGTCGATGATGCCGCCACCTGTGGTGCCACGGTCAACTTTGCGGATGCCACTGCCACGGATGCCAATGCGGTTTCTGTCGCACAGACTGCTGGTTCAGCGACCGGCTCTCTCTTCCCGGTTGGCAATTCTCAGGTGAGCTATACTGCCACTGATGCGGCTGGCAATACCTCTGATTGTACTTTCGATATTGATGTTACAGACAACATCGGCCCGGCCGTTACCACCATGCCAGCCACTGTCACGCTGGACGCCAATGGCAATGGATCGATCACCGTTGCTGATGTAGAAGCCAGTTCTTCCGATGCCTGTGGCATCAATACCAAATCACTGAGCCAGTCTACTTTCACCTGTACTGACGCGGCCAACAGCCCGGTTTCAGTTGACCTGACCGTTACTGATATCCACGGTAACTCTACCACTGTCGCTGCTCTGGTAACTGTCAATGCTGATCCGATCATCCCGATCTCTGGTTCTGCTGCTTCTGAGCTTGGTTTGGCCATTCCAAACGTAACTTTTGACATCAATGGAGATGACGGGCCGCTTACACAGGTCGGTTCTTCCTACAGCTTTGACGTGAATCCATGTAACGCCATCAATGACATCGGTGCTGATCGCAACAATGATGCGACCCTCAACGGGATCAATGTTGCTGATGCCTTTGCGGTGGTGCGCCACGTCCTGCTAATTGATCCACTCGATACTGAATACCAACTGGTAGCCGCTGATGTGAATGACTCTGATGGCATCAACGTCCTGGACGCCTTCCAGATCATCCGTCGCTTCCTGGGCATTCGCTCCTTCTTCAACAACCCCAACACTGGTGCCAATGACACCCGCTGGGTCTTTATCCCTTCTGACTACGTATTTGCTGATCCAGCCAACCCATGGTCTTTCGACACCCGCAAGATGCACATGAGTGTACCAGCGGCTGGTTTGACCGGACAGGATTTCATCGGTGTGAAGCTCGGAGATGTCAACAACAGCTGGGACGCCAACCCAAGCCGGATTGCCGCGCCAAAAGATTCGATCTACTTCGAATTGGAGCAGGTAGCGGCTCAGACTGGCACGGAGATTCGCGTACCCGTACGCTTGCGCAACTTCACTGACATCAGCGCTTACCAGTACAGCATGAACTGGGATGCCAACGTCCTGAAGTTCAAAGGCATTGAGCATGCTGCGATTGAAGCCATCTACAATACCGAAGAAGCAGAGCAGGGTCGCATTGCTTCAGCCTGGATTGACATGGCAGGACAGTCTGTCAGCTATGCCGACGGCGTGATGGCCTTTGAAATGGTCTTCGAGGTAGTGGGCCCAATGGGCAGCAGCACCAGCTTTGAGATCAACTCTTCGATGACAGAAGTGATGGCCATGACCGCTGACGAAGTACGTCTGGGGGTTGGGTCTGGTTCTACCATCGCGGTGGGTACCACCAGCAACGAACTGGAACTGGCTGGCTACGGACTGGGACAGAATGCTCCCAACCCATTCAGCCTCTCGACGGAGATTCGTTTCTCACTCGGACAAGCCGAGGCAGTTGAAATTGCCATCTACAACACCGCTGGTCAGCTGATCAAAAGCTTCAGTGGCGACTTCGCCGCCGGGGCGCACAGCATCCAGTGGGATGGAAACGCGACCAACGGCAGTGCCGTCAGCGCGGGCATCTATCTGGTTCAGATGAGAGCTGGAGAATACACTTCATCCGTACGGATGAGCAAATTGTAGGATCACTCTGATCTAAGATAGAAGAATAGGAAGCCGGGGCCTGCATATGCGGGTCCTGGTTTTTGTTTTAAAACATACATGCTGTCCATTTAACGATTTTGTAAAATCGCTCTTTCTGAGCTACCTTATCTAAACACGCTCTGCTTTTTCCTCCCTTTTCAGGCGTTTGATGGGCTGCCGATCCGGCAGCAGAAGAGATGTTCGTATCAGAATTCATCACCTAATAATCAAACCATATCATGAAAAGTGTATCCATGTTTTTACTCCTCAGCCTGCTTGGGCTCTCAGGTCTTTTTGCGCAAGCTGAGTTTTACAAACCCCAAACCAGCGTCCCGGACAATAAGGACGAAATGATTGCCAAATCTGAAGCCTACCTGAATGCAGGTTTTGAAGGAAAAATCGAAGAAGCCGCCACTTTTCTCCATGATGATTTCTATGAATTTCCAGCTGGAAGCGGACAGGACTCATTGAACAAGGAAACCACCCTCAAAGAAATGAAAGTATTCAGCGAGAATTGGTCTGATCTTTCGTGGAAAGGCATCTCAACCTGTATCAAAGATGAAAATTCAGGGAATACAGTGGTTTTTCTCTGGGGAAGAGCGAAGGGAACCCAAAACCAGTCAGGTAAGGCGGTGGATTTCATGAACCATCAGGTGCATATGTACCGCGATGGAAAAATCATGCGGATCTACCACTACCACGACAATGCAACCATCGGGGCACAATTAGGCTTCAAAATGATGCCCGCAGAAGCCGGAGAAGAACAGGCCCGAAATTAGGCTTACATCATATTTTAAACCCAAAACATACTGCCCCTTTTCGGCATCTCAACCGGAAAGGGGCACATATACCGAACGCGAAATGCTTTGGGAAAATAAAAGCATTTCTCTTTTCGGCATACCCTCAAAGTCAGTGGTTTGGAAAAAAGAAAAATCCCAAACCACTTCCATTTGAGTATACATTTAGCAATGAGCCTTTGCTGAATGATCTATTCATCTCAGGGTCAACTGCTTCCAAATTATTATATTATCTTGGCTGAAAGGCTTTAGAGATGGACAATAAACCACCGCTTCCAACTGATCAGCTCGACCTGGAAGCATATTTCCCCCTTGCTTATCAGGAGCTGAAACAACTTGCCTTTTCCCAACTACAATCTGAGCGCCCCCATCACACCCTCAATGCGACCAGTCTGGTACATG
>JBCBZF010001048.1:0-2560 GCA_039815525.1 Bacteroidota bacterium
CCTGATTTCCGGGATCGTTAGGGCAATGCCGTGATGGTATTGTCCATGTTTAGCTCAGTCTGCGTTGCGACCGGCGCATCAACCGTTGTATCCGTGCTTTGAACTGCCAGGATACCACCGATCAGTGCCAGGGCGAGCAAACTTGCTCCAATAAAATTCTGAATCCTCTTTTTCATGATTTCTAAAACTAAATCTTCTCTTTAATTTACGCTGAAATCTACGGAATGGGTGAAAATTGACAGCGTACTTAGCAGCTGTGTCATTTCGCTGGACAGGCGTGTCAAAAAGCTGCCAGCGTTTCCTTTTCATCTTCCGTCCCAGGCTGTAATTTTACACTGTGAAAGGCCACATTGCCGTCAATACCCGCTTATTGTTGCCGGGTAGAGTAGAAGGAATCAGCCGCTTTGCGGTCGAAGTGCTGTCCCGGATGGTCCGGCGCAACCCAGATATTCAATTTTCTTTTCTCTTCGATCGGGCCAATGACCCTGCTTTTGTATTTGGAGAAAACGTTACGCCCTATGTGATCCCACCACAAGCCCGGCATCCTCTTTTGTGGTATGCCTGGTTTCATGGTTTGGCGCGCTTCAAGCTGGGACAGCTCAAGCCCAATCTGCTTTTTTCTCCAGAATTTTACCTGACCACACATCCCGACATCCCACAGGTACCGGTCTTCCATGATCTGGCCTATGAACATTATCCCAAAGACATTGCGCCATTTGCCAGTTGGTATTGTCGGCGCCATTCCCCCCGTTTTGCCCACCTGGCCAGCCATATTCTCACGGTCTCTTCTTTCAGTAAACAAGATCTCGTACAGCAATATGATCTGCCCGAAGACAAAATCAGTGTGGTGTACAATGGTGCCAGCGACCAGTTTTCCCCCCTTCCAGCTGAAGAACAAGAGAAGGTGCGCAGGAAATATTCTTCCGGTAAGCCCTATGTTCACTTTGTCGGCGCACTTCATCCCCGCAAGAACATCGACAATTTGCTCAAAGCCTTTGATCAATATAAAACGGAGACTGAGAGCCCCCTTCAATTATTGCTGGTAGGTCGTAAAGGCTGGCAGTACCAAAGTGCATTGGAAACCTATGAAAATATGCAGCATCGGGACGCGGTGTTGTTCACGGGTTTTGTCAGTGATGAAGAGCTGGTCCGCATTTACGCAGCCTCATTTGCACTTTGTTATGTGCCGTATCTGGAAGGTTTTGGTATTCCTTTGTTGGAAGCCATGCATGCAGAGACGGCCATCATCACCGGTGATCGTACCTCTATGCCGGAAGTTGCTGGTGATGCTGCCTTATTTGCAGATCCATATGAGCCGGCTTCGATTGCTCACTGCCTGCGGCAGCTTTACGAAACGCCCAAGCGTCGGACAGAACTGATTGAGGCAGGAAAGATACAGCGAGACCGTTTCTCCTGGGATCAAACCTATGAGAAAGTCTGGACAGTTCTTTCACGCTGGTTGTGACACGCCTGGAAAGAATGCACACACGATCAATCAGTTATCAACTATTTTGAAAAACCGAAACGTCTCTTTGTGCGATAAATAAGACAAACGTACTTTGTTACGCTCTAAACCTTTTTACCTTTGTTTCACACGCCAAAGACTCCCTAAGATGAAACACGTATTACCATTTGCCCTTTTGTTGCTTGTCGCCTTGAGTGCCTGTAAGAGCACCAAAAAAGCCTACGAGCAGGGAGATTATGAAACTGCGGTGGTCAATTCTATCGAACGCCTGCGCAAATCCCCCAACAACAAAAAGTCTCGTCAGACCCTGGCTGCTGCTTACCCAAGACTGGTTCAGTATATGGAAGACCGGATTGAGCGCAATAAGCGGAGCAGCAATCCACTGCGTTGGGAGCGCGTGGTAGGTGACTATTACATTCTCAACCGGGTGTACGATGAAATCCTGCGGGCACCTGGCGCACAGGATATCGTTCCAGATCCCATCAACTTTCAGTCTGAATACAATGCTGCGACCCTAAAAGCTGCGGAGGCGCGTTATGCGCTCGGCGAACAGGAAATTGCGATTGGACGACAAGGAGACCGCGAAGCCGCCAAAACTGCCTTTGCGCATTTTGATCGCGCTTTGGAATTGCGCCCTGGCTTTCGGGATGCCGAAAATAAGAAGTTTGAAGCACAGGATCTGGCTACACTCTATGTCCAGTTGGAGCCGATTCCCGTCCATAGTCGTGCGCTGGCCCTGACCAATGAATTTTTTGAAAATCAGATTGCCGAATACATCGCCTCGACCACATTTAATCCTTTTATCCGTTTTCTGACGCCAGATCAGGCCGGTCGCACCACGCGCCAACCCGACCAGATTGTCCGGATGATCTTTGATGATTTTGTGGTTGGGCAGGCTTATGTAAAAGAAACCGTGGTACAGCGGAAGCGGGACAGTGTGGTGGTGGGACAGGTTACAGTGGGAGATTCGACCATTGACGCCTACGGAACCGTTGAAGCAGATGTCCACCGTTTTCAGAAAGAGCTTTCCTCCGCTGGTTTACTGGATGTGAAAATCATTGATCGCCGCAATGGCCGCTTGATCAGCCAGCGTAA
>JBCBZF010000580.1:0-4718 GCA_039815525.1 Bacteroidota bacterium
AATGCCATCAGCATAGTAATAATTGTTGAGTGCGTAGGAGGCCAGAGAACGGTACAGCCCAATTTCCTGGTTTCCACTCAATCCATAACTGGCCCGTAATTTCAAATTGCTCAGGCTTTTGATCTTCGTCAGAAAAGGCTCTTCACTGGCTCGCCACGCAAAGGCACCAGATGGGAAAAGACCAAACTTTTGTCCTTCAGCAAATCGCGAGGAACCGTCATAACGCGCCGTAGCAGTAAAAAGGTAACGGTCATTGAGCGTATAATTCAGGCGGCCAAGGTAAGAGACCAGGCCCCAACTTGTGCGAGTAGACTGAGAAGGGAGGACTTCTTTGGCAGCGGCAAGGTTGTCAATGTTGACACCCGGGATGTCAAAATCAATTGACTCAGACCGTAAGCTTTCGAAGGTGCTACCTTGCTGGGTGTAACCCAGAACCGCGTTGATGTTATGCGCACCGAAAGTCTTGTTGTAAGAAAGCGTGTTTTCATTCAGCCAACCAAGCGTCAGGTTCTGACCGATGATAGCGCGGCCATTGGTGGCACGTCCCCAGCCAAATTCTCCCGGATACCAGGCTTTCCCTTTGTAATTATTAATGTTTCCGCCGAAAGATGTGCGGAACTTCAGGCCTTCAACGATTTCATATTGGAGAAAGGCATTTCCAAAAGACTGAAATTGATTACTCAGATTTTCAGTGTTGTCAACCAGTACCCGGGGGTTGATGATGCCGCCGTCGCGATCGGATAGCAAACGACCATTCTCATCATACTGTGCTTCCGGACGACGATTCACACCCTGAACCGGCGTAAACAGAGAAATATTGGTTAGGACACCATTCCGGCCATTCCGGGATTCTGCAGCCGCACTGATGATACCGGAACGATCATTAAAACCAACATTTACATTCAATCCACTGGAAAGCTTTTTAGAGATTTCCTGATTGATTTTCAGGTTGCCGGTCAGTCGTTCGAAATTAGATGTCTGAATAATCCCTTCCTGATTGATGTATCCAAAAGAGGCAGAATAATTGGTGCCGCCTGTACCACCAGACATTGACAGACGATAATTTTGTACAGTCGCCCGGCGCAAGACCTCATTTCTCCAATCTGTAACGATCAGGCGGGAATCATCAAGTGGAATATTGTTTCCAAGTGAATCGCGATAAGTAGTAGAATAAATATTCGTCGGATCATCAGGATTCCAGGGGAAATACTCATTCCAGAAATCCACATATTCCTGAGGAGACAATAAATCAATGTTTCGTCCAATTTCTGAGATGCCAAAGTATGCATCAAAACTCATACGTGCTGAACCAGAGCGGCCGCTTTTGGTGGTAATCAGGATCACCCCGTTTGCACCCCTTGAACCATAAATGGCAGTTGCAGATGCGTCTTTTAGAATTTCGATGGATTCAATGTCGCTGGGGTCAATGGTAGACAATGGACTGGAAGAAGAAGTTCCCAATCCAACATTGTTTCCCTGGCTGGAACCAAGAATGGGAAAACCATCAATGACATAGAGCGGATCATTACTGGCATTGATGGAGGTTCCACCACGGATGCGGATTTTTGCACTTGCACCAGGTCCACCCTCAGAAGAGGTAACCTGAACCCCTGCTGCGCGTGCGGCCAGTCCTGTTTCAAAAGAGACTGCCTGAATTTTGGTAAGATCTTCCCCTTTCACCGAAGAGACCGAACCAGTTAAGTCGCGCTTTTTAACCGAGCCATAACCGACCACAACGACTTCATCCAGCGTAGAAATGTTGAGAGCCATTTCCACATCAATGACTTTTTGATCGAGAACCTGAACAGTTTTTTCTAAATGGTTGACATAAGAGAAAACCAAAACGGTGGCGGCATTGGGCACTTCAATGGTGTATTCGCCTTTTTCATTTGTCAATACACCGGCGGTGCTGTTTTGTACAATCACGGCTGCGCCTTCAAGGGGGTGCTGCCCATCACTTGACGTAACTGTACCTTTCACCGTCACTTGCGCAAATAGACCTGTTGCGAATGTGCAACTGATGCAAAGCCATAAACAGAGTAGCCAGCACCTTTTGCGTAATAGTAGTGTCATAATGTGTTACAATTAGATAGGATATGGGGACTCGCGTATCTCTTTAAGTCCCAAATGTCCTATCCAAGGTTGCTGATTTTGCCTGCGGGAAGTGCCACATATAAGCGGAATTATACTACATATGGTTTATGGTATATATGTTTTATTATTTCAGTACGACATATGTTTTTTAGCAGATTTCCACAGGGGAAATGAACCAACTGGCCGGAGACTTTGCCTAAAATTTTGTGCAACTCTTTCCCAATGAAAGGTGTAATGATTGATAAAAAGAGAATATACATCCCCACAAAATCCCGCGTCAATCGGGACTTGCGATTAGTTGATCTGGGCTGGAAACGTTCTATGGTTTTCTTTCTCCGCTTTAAGGCAATTTGATCGCGCACGATGTTATGTAGCCTCATTCAGAAGCAGTGTGAGTTGGATGGTTTTGCTTGCGTTTAGAGACGTATTCGCTCGGTACAATTCCGTAGACTTTTTTAAAGCATTTTGAAAAATAAGATGCGGTATTAAAGCCTGTCATATACATGATTTCTTTTACCGTTAAGTCGCTGCTTTCCAGCAATTGAACGGCACGCTTCAGGCGAACCCGTCTGATAAATTCACTGGAGCTTTGCCCGGTGAGGGCTTTAAGCTTGAGATATAATTTGGAGCGACTCATGCCGATTTCTACCGCCATGTTTTCGACATTGAAATCTGGGTCGGTCATGTGTTCTTCGATGAGATCCATGGCTTTTTTGAGGAATATTTCATCCGTTGACGTAGCAGAAACTGCCTCTGGCTGGAGGATCACTTCTTTCCGGAATTGCTGATGGATTTGGTTGCGAAGCCGCAGGAGATTTTTGACTTTGAGTTGGAGCAAGTCCAACTTAAACGGTTTTCGGATATAGGCATCCGCACCAAATTCCAAACTCTCTTTTTCGCTTTCATCCGAAGCCCTTGCTGTGAGCATGATCACCGCTATATGACTTGTAAGTGGATTACTTTTCAACTCTTGACACAACTCGATCCCATTCATTCGTGGCATCATGATGTCGCTGATAATCAAATCAGGGGAATGCTCTTTTGCCATTTCCAAGCCCTCAATGCCATCCTCCGCCTCGTAGATTTGATATGATTGTTGTAAAGCATTTCTGACAAAACTCCGGATATCTTTGTTGTCATCTACCACCAGAATGCTGACTTGTGGCGCGGTCTCTTCGTTGTTGGTCGATTCTTCTTGCGTTTTTTCCGCCTCCGTTTCATCCTTGTATTGATCCCAAATCGGAATCTGCTCTCTGGTTCTTAATTCTGAAGGTGCACCAATGTTTTCCTGATTGTAAGCAGCGCCTTCAACAGGGATTTGTACGACAAAACATGCGCCACCCAGCGTGGCTGGTTCTACTTTGATGATTCCCTGATGCAAATGGATAAGATCTCTCGTATAGGAGAGGCCGATCCCCGCACCCAGACTATTTTCTCCACTATCTTGTTTTGACTTGAAAAAACGGTCGAAAACATGCTCTCTGTCTTCCTCTGGAATACCGGGACCACTGTCCAGAATTCGGAGCTCCAAGCCATGTAAGCCTGATATCGAAGTCCCTTTTGTCTCCGCCGGTGTCAAAGCACTGATATGTACTTCTACTTTGCCTCCCTCAGGGGTAAACTTAAAAGCGTTGGACAGGAGATTGTTGAGGGTCTTGTCAATGATGTCGGGATCAAACCAGGCAGTCAGATGCGGGACATCTGCATGAAATGTATAGGTCAGGTTCTTTTTATTGGCGATGAACTGAAACGGCTCGGTGATTTCTTTTACGTAGGAAACGATATCTGATTCAAACACTTTAAGTGAAAACTGCTTCTGATCGATTTTGCGGAAATCCAAAAGTTGATTGACCAATCGGAGTAGGAAATCTGCATTCTTTCGAATCAACAAATACTGTTTTTCCCGGTCTTCATAGGCAAGCCCTCGTCCTGAGGTAAGCAAGTACTCAAGGGGACCGGTTATGAGGGTGAGCGGCGTTCTGATTTCATGAGAGATATTGGTGAAAAACTGTAGTTTCAATTGTTGGATCTCCTCCGTTTTCTCTTTGTCCAGTCGTTCCAGGACAAGATCATGTTTTTCTCTGATTCCAATGACTGTATAGCGACGGAAGGCCCATAACAAGCCAACAAAAGTGAAAAAGTAAATCAGGAAAGCCCACCAGGTTTGCCAAAAGGGCGGAGAGATACGAATAACAAGGTTTTTAATTTGGTTGTTCCACAAGCCGTCATTGTTGGACGCTTTGACTTGTAATGTATATTCTCCCGGTCCAAGGTTGGTAAAAGTGGCAAAACGTTTTCCTGCATCTACATAAGCCCACTCTTCCTGAAATCCTTCCAGGCGGAAGGCATACTGATTTTTGGTCGGAGCCGAAAAATGCAGTGCTGCAAACTCAACAGAGAAGCTGTTTTCATCATAATTGAGATGAATCTGCTCAGTTTGCGAAATACTTTTTTCCAAAATCACTCGACCATTGAATTGATCTCCTGCATTTATAGGACGATTCAATATCTGAAAGGAGGTGAAGGCAATTTCGGGAGGGAAAGGATTCATGTATAGATTGTCTGGCTGGAAAACATTGAATCCATTCACCCCCCCAAACAGTAATTTTCCGTTTTGTAAACGG
>JBCBZF010000768.1:0-3631 GCA_039815525.1 Bacteroidota bacterium
AAATACCTCCCAAATCAACAAAGAAAGGATCATCGGCTGGACCACAATAAACAGTCTCGCCAGTAGAAGCGGTGGCAATCGCATTGGCGATCAGCGCATCATAATTGGCAGCACCTAATCCCACGACATTGTTTTCAATGCTGCGGGCCCCAATGTTGGGAGGCGGTACGATGCCGTTGCTGACAATTGGGCTGAAGGTTTGACCACCGTCGATGCTGCGGTAGAGCGTGTAGGAAGTTTTTAGGTTTTCCTGCCCCAGTCGGATGTTGAAAAAAGTGGTGGGATCTTCATTGACTTTGGTAAAAATTGCCCGATAGATGATGTCATCTCCTGGTGTGCTCACATCATTGTCAATGTGGATCTCATAGGCAATGTTTTCGCCAAAGGAATGATAGTTTGGCCCACCATACGGCAATTCGGCCGGAATGAAGTTGGCAATCAGGGTGACAGTGTTTGGATCGTCGGGACTGCGGAAAGCATAGACATCCGTATTATCCGCTAGCGGATCATCGCCAATCAACGGGGCTTCCCGGTGGCTGGATGCCTGTAACCCACCGCCACTGAGCAAAAGCGCAGTAGCAAGGATAACAGCGCGGGTTTTGCTTTTGAGGGTGTAAAACATAGCGTTTCGTTAATAAATGAATATTGGGTGTGAATGGAAACGCTATACCTACGGCAGGCTTTGGGAGTATGGATTTTTGAGAAGAAGAAAAAGTGTGAAAAAAAAGTTAAATGCCTGATTGATAACGAGATAAAAATGGAAGAAAAGTTTGAATCTCAGAACATTCTCGGCTTCTACAGGTAAAGATTGATGAGAAAAGAGCCTTGACAATGAAAAATTTTACGACAAATGTAGTAGGCGTGCTTGTTCTTTACGACAGGTGTCGTATATTTGTGTACGACATCTGTCGTATTTTGCAAAATTATTGATCCCATGGGACATTCAGAAATGTATCAACCTTCGGATGCGCAGCTGGAAATTCTCCAGGTATTGTGGGAAAACGGACCGTCGACAGTTCGTTTTGTTCACGAGACACTTGCTGCCGAAAAGCAAATTGGTTATACCACGACACTCACCCAAATGCAACGCATGACCAAGAAAGGCATGATTGAGCGTGTTGGGAAGAGTCAACCCCATCAGTACGCCGCTTGCGTACAGGAAGGGGAGGTTCAACAAACGATGCTGGGCAGATTGCGGGACACCGCTTTCAAAGGATCAGCCATGCGGCTGGTCATGCACGCCCTCGGGCAGGAAGAAGTCGATGCCAATGAATTGGCAAAACTGGAAGAATGGTTAGCTGAACAAAAACGCAATCGTCATGAATGAATCTCTGATGACTCCCATTGTAGAGGCACTGGGCTGGACCTTGTTGCATGCCGTTTGGCAGATTGCCTTGATTGCCATGTTGCTACGGATTGTGCTCTGGATTGTGCCACGTGAGCGGGCAGTGTTGCGGTACCATGCGGCACTGAGTGCTCTGGTTCTGATTGTGGGTTGGAGTGGCTTTGAGTTTACGACTCAATATCAAACCTTCCAGGCGCAGCAGGCCCATCAGGCGGCCACAACAGGAGAACGCCTCGAGATTGATCTGGCCCAATTGGCTGGAAACTTTCTACAAACCGGAAGCGATGAAGCTTTGGAACTTTCGAGTCTGATCAAGCCTTATCTGCCCATTGCGGTGGTGATTTGGTTACTGGGAATTTTGTTCATGACCACACGTTTGTTGGGTGGCCAATGGCTGTTGTATCAATGGCGTCGTCGACGCTCTGAAGCAGTTTCAGACCACTGGCAGCGCAAATTAGATCGCTACGCCCGACGCATTGGCCTAAAGAAGCACATTCAGATGCTACAGGCTGATTGGGTGCGCGAACCCATTACCTTTGGACACGTCAAACCTGTGATTCTGGTACCGGTCGGCATGCTGACGGGTATGGCACCAGAACAGGTGGAAGCCATTCTTTGGCACGAACTGGCCCACATTCGCCGGGCTGACTTTTTGGTCAACTGGCTACAGTCCTGGGTAGAGGTATTGTTCTTTTTTCATCCGTTGGTTTGGTGGATTTCTGCTTCCGTACGCGAAAGCAGGGAGCATTGCTGCGACGATCTGGCTGTACGCCATTGTCGCGATCCATGGCTCTATGCCGAGGCTTTGACCCGGCTGCCAGCCTCAGTACAACAATTCAAACCTTCATTAGCAATGTCAGCAAAAGGAAATCTGGATTCTGTTAAGAATAGAATCGTTCGTTTGATATCGGTCGACAACCGACCTACACCAATCTTAAAAGTTGTTTTGTGTAGCATGGTCCTCTTATTTGGCTTGTCTGTATGGGCAGTCAATGGGAATGAACAAACTGCCCGAAATATTCGCCTGAAGCTTCATCCTAACGTGACCAATTCCCAAATTGATGTATTGGTCGAAGATCTGCGAGGAATCGGAGTGGAGATGGGAGACATTGAGATGCAAAGAGAGGGACAAAGCCTCAAATCTCTTTCCGCCATTTTTCGCTATCAGCACGAAGATGAGAAAAGAGCAGCTTTGCTTCGCACCAAGGAAAATCTCACCCAACTCGAACTACTTGATTTGGTGGATGGGACCGAAATCATCAGTACCAGCTTTAAAATCATTCTCAAAAATGGTTCCTCTTTTTCAGTATCCATTGATGAAAAATGGCTCGTCCGGCAGGAAAAAAATGTTGTGTTCGGCAATCCGCATCCCGGCTTTGAGCTACCAAAAGAGTTACGGAAAAATGCGCGATCTTCTGAAGATAAAGTACACTATTACCTGAATGGGGAAAAACTGGTGCATCGGGTGGTAGAACCTACACCAGATGTGATTCAAAATCTTCGCCCGGAAGACATCCTGTCCATGGATGTGATCAAAATCAGCCCGGAGAACACTGAGTTGTTTGCGCAAAATGTCCTGGCGGAGATTCGTTTTACTCTTCATGAAGGCATCATCTTCGAAGGAGGAAAACTGTATCCATCCGGGAACATCAAGGAATTTGTTTTACCGCTCAAAGAAGAAGAAAACCCTCCGTATTTGGTTCTTGATGGCCAAGCAGTTGATGATATCGATCTGGAAGCGGACGAAATTGAGCGGATTGATATTTTCAAAGGAGACAAAGCGGTTGCGCTATATGGTGAAGAAGCCCGCAATGGTGCCGTTGTCGTTGTATCTAAAAAAGGCGTCAAGCCAGAAATTCACCGCCATCAGGACGAACACAAGGATACGCACATTGATGGCAGTGTATTGCCAGCGCCACCGATTCCAATTAACGGATTGATTCTTCTGGATGGTGCGGCGGTTACGGCAAAAGAGCTAGGTGAAGTCGGAGATGAGATTGAAGAGTTCTATGTTGTGAAAGGAGAAGAGGTGGTCGCAGAATATGGTGAAGCGGCCAAGGATGGGGTGATTTTCGTTACCACCAAGAAGGGCAAAGACAAAAACAAAGACTTTAAGAATTATTTCAAGCTTGACAAAAAAGATCACAAGAAGGCCACGCAAAAGCTGAAGGATAAAGAAAAAGACGGCTTTAAAACCAAGGTCAAGATCCGCGGAGACAAAGACAAAGAACCTCTGTACGTCATCGATGGCAAAATCGCTGACCCTAAAGACCTTGAACCAGACGA
>JBCBZF010000874.1:0-3128 GCA_039815525.1 Bacteroidota bacterium
CAGATTGCCACCATCCTGGTCACAGGCAATTTCAATCAGATCGGTCAGATCATTACAGTTTCCGGCCGGTAAGGCATACAGAGCAATCTCTGTATCAGTATTGGTACCAATTGCAAAGTCAGTAGATACACTAACCAGTCCTGACGCAGGACCAGCAAATTTAAACCAAACAGAGTTTGCACCACCGGTAAAACAGGCTGGTACGGGCTCATTGATTTCCGCAGTTGCGTTCGTATTGTCCCCATTGGATACACCGTTACAGCTGGCATCTACTGTAATCAGAGTTGCACTACAAAGGGTATCATTAGCAGGGGCTTGCGCATAGGATTGTCCAAATATGAACAACATACATGCGACCAGGGAAAGCCCTCTGGCTACAAGTCTTGTCTTCGTCATGTTTAAAATGGTAATCTTAGTTGAGTAGGGGTCTAACGTTGCGTTGCTTTCCAGGCAGCTTTTGCCTTGTTGTAGTTCTGCTGGTCAATTTTTGCATCTCCAGTCCGGAAAACGATTGGAAAGGTCGGGTCAAAATGACTCAGGGTGTACATCACATAAGGTGATTGCTGCAGGCGGAGAACCGCAGCTTTCATGTCGTAGGCAGCGTTGTTTTGATTGGCTTTCATTTCTGAAACCAATGTCAATACAGTAGATTTCGCATTCTGGGAAAGCTGGCCTTCCTTGACAACGGCTTTCTTTGCAACTTCTACTTTGGTCGCTTTTTGGTAGGGGCGGACTGTGGTTGCCGTTTGTTGTTGGTCAACCGGCATCTTCCCTGCGTGTACAGCCGGGCTTTGGGCCATGGCGAAAGAGCCAATACCAAGCATGGCCGCCACCAGCACGGAGCGTGCAAGTGTAGGTTTTCTCATTTTCTGAATCGGTTTAGGTTTTAGTAGAAAAAAGAAAATATTGTAGTGTGTTAACAAACCATAACCCCTAATGTAACAATATTCTCTTCTCCTTTCCAAGTTGTGGCAGTTGAAAGTCGGGAATATAAAAGCGATGCAGGAAGCCTGATTTTAGGACCGTATTTGTTCTGAAATGAGGCAATTGACTGGATCTGTGTCAAAAGGATTGGCAAGAGTCTGGCTCTCATCGATATGCTTGTTGGGGCTCAATAAACAGAGAGTGAACTACTTATCCAGGTCGGGTCGTATTTTGCCCTAGACGTAACTGTGTTCCATTTTCTTAAGTCCGATATAGTCTCCAATGTATTGACTAAGCTGCTGTTTGACCTGCTGAAGAATGGGTAGAGGCAGGGCTTCATCGTAAATCACCCTTTCAAAGGCAGAGATCAATAATTTCTCATTGGTCTTCAGTTCTTGTAATAAAAAAGCGTCCTTGTCCATCGCAAAGGTCTTTCCCAATCTCACCCATAGATGGTATAAAAATGGACTGGGACTGTTGAGTGAGCTACCGGAAAAATCGTGGATCAGTAAATGGATTGCCTGGATGTTGTGCATTTTGGTTCGGATCAAATCCTGGATGTGTTCCTGTAAGTCTGGACTTTGCACAAATCCTGCGATGAGTTCGGTTCGTTTGAGGTGTTTCTGTGTTGCGTTTGCCAGCACATTGAGCTGGTCAGTTATATCTTTGGTGGTCATTGTCATGATGGTAAATTAATTTTTTGGATAATTGAGGGCGAGCCCGGGCCATGCCGGTGCTGCCTTGGGTAGATGTTTTGGGTTTATGTCGAGGGTTCGAATCGGATAGGGAATGCGGATGTTTTCCCGGGTAAAAGCCGTTTTGATTGCTTTGATCCCATCGCTGATGGCCTGGAAATAATCTCGCTGATTGGGGCCATAATCATACTGTATCCAGTAAAAAACTTCCAGCAGGATTGCGCTTTCTGCAAATGATCTGAAGTATACCCGAACTTTCTCCTCCTGGTCCAGAATCGTGAGCGATTGGATGGCCTTGATAACAGTTCTTTCAACCAATTCCAGATCCGCGTCATAGGTCACCTGAACCGGTAACCGAATCCGACGCTGGCCGGTGGTAAAGATTTTGATCGGGTTCTGGAAAATGTCTTTGTTGGGGAGAATTACTTCCTGCCCATCGACGGATCGTATGGTTGTTGCCCGTAATTGAATGTTGAGTATTTTGCCAAAAAAATCATTGGTCTCGATCGTATCTCCTATCTGAAAAGGCTGCCGGGTCGCAATGAAGATCCCAGACAAAAAGTTGGCAGTGATGTCCTGAAAGGCAAAACCAAGTGCCAGGCCAATGATGCCAGCACCGGCAAGCAAGGAAGCGACAGCCTGATCAAGATGAAGCAAATGAAGGCCAATGAACAGCCCGACTGTGATCAAACCAATTTGAATGATTCGTGCGCCAAGCTCACTCAGACCGGTGCGATCAGGTGTCAGTTTGTCAAGAATTTTTTCGCTGGGACCAGCAATGAGTCTGGCTATCCCGACAAAGGCGAGCAGGACCAAAATCGCTACTGCAAGATTTGGTAAGATCAACACTGCATCCATCACCCAATTGGTGAGTTTGTCTGCTAATTTGTTGATCGCTTCAGAGAACATGTGGAAAAGAATATTGATTTAATTTGATGAACGGAAGGTGGAAATCTGGGGGCAACAGGCCAGACCGCCTGGTCTGAAACCTGCCCACCCAAATTGTTTCATGTGTTGCACAGGCGCTGTTTGATCGTTGGGGAGAATACCGACGATTCAGTTTTATCATAGCGGTGCGTCAATGCAAGGCTTAGCGCCCACTTTGTTCAATTGGCTTTGGCAGCATTTCATCAGTTGCACGCGGTATTTCTATCTTCAACTCATCGATGACTGCGTTTGCACCTGCATCGTAGGTCTGGTTGATCGCTTCACGTTTTTGTTGCCAGCTTGGTACTTCACCCATAAGGGTGGCAATGCCATTTTTTACGACAACTGTCAGCTTATCAGCCCGGATGAATGGAGACCAGTACAACTGATTGTAAATTTCCCGTTCAAGCCATTGGTCTCGTTCTGTATAAGAAGCGAGGGGACGGTCCGAGATGCCTGTGACCTCGATACGGTTGTTGATCGCAGTCAAACCCTGAATGTCATACAGCAGTCTTGCGGCTTGCTTTTTCTGCCAGTTGGTCTCAACGGTTCCATGCAAATACGCAGTACCATCGAATACGC
>JBCBZF010000504.1:0-5189 GCA_039815525.1 Bacteroidota bacterium
AGCCTCAATCATGTCAAAAGTCGAATTGTAGGCTGGGTTACTGGTTTCTTCGAAGCTTCCATTCACCAATAAGCTGATTTCACCAGATGCGCATTGGCAGACAGAATCTACTGGCGGAGGTGGAGGAATGACGACATCGCAACCCATGATCTCTACCTCTGCCAACTGCAAAGCGTTTTGGCCGGAAAGCTGGATTCTAACATAGCGTCCGGTACCCGAAAGGTTGAAATCTGTTTCTCTGATCGCTGTGCCGGGAAAATGCAGATCCGTTACCCCACTCTGTGCGATTGTTGCCGTGAGATCTGTAGAGGTAAAAGGATCCTCCGATACCAGGACGTGGAAATCGCTGAGTCGATCGGAACAACAATCAGTTCGGTTCCAGATCTTGATCGCTGATAAGTCATAACTTTGGCCCAAATCGACCTCCCACCATGCATTCAGATCGAATTGTGTATGGGTCAAACTATTGTCTAAACGATTACCAGAATTGTTTCCGTCGACAGCATTATCTGATTCAAAACTCAGGTTAGAAACATAGGTGGACGACTGATTAGTCGGTTTCCCCAGTGCCACATTGATTGGACTGCTACAATCAATGGTCGTATCAACCGGAGTCTGAGCGACAGAATCAATTTTGATGGATGAAATATCATTATCGATGCCATTATCCGTCAGGCAATCATCGTCAGCAGTGAATTCGTAGGAATAGCCACCAAAGTTGTAATGCTGATAGACCGTAAGCCTCAGTCCTGCCGGCACCTTAAAAGACGACAAAATATCATTACCAAAACCTTCATCGGTAATAATCGGATAATCCCCCACACCCAGCTCAATGTTGGACCCACCAAAACTACAGTCGGCAAAGAGCATGACACCCGGTGGTGGGCCGATGTCGACAATCTTCATCGAAGAAACTGTATTGTCAAAGTTATTGTCTGACAAACAGGCATCATCCGCTGTGAAGACCAGTGAATCTCCCCCAAAATTGTAATGCAGGAAAAGGGTTACTTCGAAATTGTTTGGCACCTGGAGGGAAGAAAGCACATCATTGCCCAAACCAACATTGGTGATGTTGGGGTATTCTCCTTCACCCAGTTGAATGCTGTTTCCACCATAATTGCAGTCTTCATAGAAACTGACAGTCGTCGTTGGAGCAGGTGGAGGCGGAGGCGTAATGCTGCTTTCGCTGACGCCAATGCCAATGTTGAACTTATAGCTGCGGGACAAATTGGGTGCAACACTGGCTGCCAGTCCGGGAGATTTTCCCAGGGTGATACTTGGCAGTTGGCTGTTGGTGGTATACGTCTGCCACACCTGATCATTGCCACTGCCGCTTTGAGCCGGAATCACACTCAGCCCACCTGCTCCGGAACCATCCGGATTTGCATCAATAAAGCCGGTCGCAATCGTTTCGCCAGGCTGCAACATCAGCACGGCATCGGAATGATCAGAAAAGGAGAAGGTATTGTTGCCAACACTGTATTCAGCAGCAGTTCGCGTTTGTCCGATTGCAAGGATCGTAAAGTCATTGTTCCCATTCACCTGCGCGATAAATGGGGTCAATGGATTTCCCAATCTTCTGGCGTAGAATGAAAAATCAGTCAAACAGACTTCTTCGATGGAAGATGAGGTATTGGTGTAAACATCAGATTTATTGATGTTCAGGGCCGGTTTGTGGTTGTCGATAAAGTTGCCATCGCTCAGGCTATTGCCGAGTGTGATGACCGAATCACCGGGACAATTGTTTTGTAGTGAGCTGATCCAGTTGGCCACCAATTGAACCGCTTCCTGATCAATCAAACCTTTGGCGAGGGGCGGCATGGCGCAGCAACCTTCTGTGCTATTGATCCGGACATAAATGCCTGAGCGCTCTTTGTCCTGTGCCTTGATCACTTCAGAACCTGCAATGCCAAGATCATCAATCAAAACACCGCCGATTAGATCCTGATTGGCCAAATCCGTAGACAGTCTTGCGTCAAATACGGCCCGGTTGTTTCCAGGCTGATGACAATGCGCACAGTTGGAGTCAAAATATGAACGTGCTCTGATTTCGGTAGAGGCGGTATGGTCGCTGATCGGTACAGAGGTCAGGACCGTATTGGTATCTACTGGTGGAATAAAGCCCAGGTGCTGCAGCGTATGAAGCTGATTGGCACTGCGGCCAGTCGTGGGATAATCAATCTGTCGATTGAGTTGTCTGGTACGGAAACCAAGTACCCAGCCCGTATTTTCATTATGACAACTGGTACACTGCGTAGTAGATGGATAGAGGTAAGGGAAAGTCTCACCTGCAATGGTTACGTCTTATTCTAATCCACCCAATAACAAATCCGCATCAGTGTCATTGGCATTCCACTTATAGGTAGCCCCAAACCAAACACTGTCCGTTCCATGTATCCAAACCCGGGTTTCCAGTTTTTTGCCATCGGGATTGTTGAACTGCTTGATGAAAACCGTACCAATCGGAAGGTTCCAGTTGCCCTCTTCGCTATAGCTGATTTGTTCATCAGGTGAATCAATCACACCATCATTGGGGATGGCCACCCAGCGCAGTTTGTCGGTACCGGCTGACCAAAGTGGATTGTTGACATCGTAAGGCATCACGCCTGCCGATGGGGTCAGATTGCTCAGATCTGAGAAAACACCGGTTTGGGAAAGCAATGGCGGGAAAGCTTCATTGTTGCCAGAATTGGTGGTTGAAATGCGATAGACTTTTCCATTGCCAAGTACGCCTGCCCCCAGTTTGAGGACCAGCATTTCATTGTCGTGATTCAGGCCAAAAGAGCTCATGCCGGAAAAAACCGCTCCTGCACCGGTGATGCTGGTGATTTGCTCGACACCATTGTTGAGGTTGGCACCGCCGTGGCTCAATGCAAAAATGAGATTCGTGCCATTGTCTCCGAAGATGTACTTACCCTGTAATTCAGGAATGTCATTTCCCCGATAGACATAGCCACCGATCACACAGCGGCCAATGGTTCGGTCGTAGTCATGGATTGGCGCCCGTGGGGTTCCAATCAGCGGATTGGGCGCAGCTCGGAAGCCATTTTGATTGCCTTCTTTATAATTCCATTCGTAGTTGTAGCCCGGACCATCCATGATGTCCACTTCTTCCCGTTGACCACCGCCTACGTCTCCGATCCAGAAATTGCCGGTCGGCGGGTCAATGGTCATCCTGAATGGCTGACGCAGGCCAATCGCATAAAATTCTTCCAGCGTGCCTCCGGTAGGATCAACCCAGGGGTTGTCATTGGGGATATAATATCCCTGGGTCATGCTTGGCAGGCCACCAGCTGGAACATTGCTGCCATTTGGTTGACGGATGATCGGATGGCTGATGTTGCCGCCCTGCTCATCGACATCGATACGCCAAACCCCGCTGCGAAAGCGGTCATCAATTTTTTGGGTGTGCGGGGTTGCAGCACCGTTTTGGGTGCCTTCATCCCCCACCGCTACATACAAAAACCCATCATTGCCAAAAGCCATGCCGCTGCCATCGTGGCCACGTGATGTATCGTACTGGTTGATCATCACCAATTCGGAGCTTTTGTCAAATGCGGTTCCATTCCAACTGAAACGACTCAAGCGGTCATAATAACCACTGCTCACCCCTGCGAATGACGGGTCCAGAATGTAATAGACATAGATGTAGTCTTTGCCTTGTCCCAGCCCAAATTGTGGATGGAAGACGACGTTTTGGATGCCTCCATGTTTCGTTCCGGGACCAGACCAGTCATAGTACCAGCTTCTGTCCTGGAGATCCAGAATCAGATTCCGGCTCGTAGTGTTTTCGTCTTTGTCCAGGGTGAAAAAGCGTCCATCCATTTCCACCATCAACATATTGTTGGTCAGGGGAAAGGGAATGGCCACAATGGGAGATTCCCATTGAATGCCGGGGTAGACCGGCGTCAACTCAATGTTGCTGGTCGTCGGTGCGATAGATGGGAGCTGATCATCAACAAAGGCCCCGATAGAGGTGGGATTGTCGAGACCGGGCAGCCCACTGATACGCACAATGAAATTCGCAGTGAAGAGAACAAGAAACGGGCTCAGGAGCCAAAACAGCCGCCTTTTGGTAGTGGTTTTCATTTTGCTAGGTCAGGATGGTAGTTCGTGTCTAAGGAGAAAAATGGAAAAAGATGATTATCTATTCGTTCAGACATGCAAAAGCATGTTCGGAGAATTGGGTTACTGGAATTCAAAAAACGCCTTTGATGCTTATATGAACATTCGCATCACCTCCGGCAAATTGTACCGGAAAAGACATATAAAAAACAAAGGGAGGTTGGTGTGGGCAGACATTGTCTTACCCTGGTTGAGCAGGTATTCTGCAAAATAGCCATTTTTTCAATGCGGAAGGACGGCTATTTCACTTTTTTGGATTAAAAATTTGTAAAGAAAAACCGTTTGTACGTTCTGCCAGGCTGACCTAATCCAATTTATGGGGTGGTTTCGGTGCAATGTCTTTCTCTTTGAGAAAAGGGGACGAATAGGGTTGATGTTTGTGCATGCTCCCATTGTCCACCATATACTGGGTAAAATCGGGATAAAAGTGCGTCAGCCTGAATCTCCGATAGACATCATAAAGCTCTACCAATGTACCGTCTTTCAAGTGAATTTGTAGGTTCGAAATGCCCGAGCCAGATGTGAGTTTCCCTTTGGGCCCGTTGGCATGCACTTGGTCGAGTGTATTGGTATCTCTGGTAATGGAAGCAGTCAGATAAGCCTCCAAAGAAATTGTATTGTTGACAGTAGCAGCTTGAATGAAGTCCCGGACTCGGTCGAGATGCGGTTTTGAAACCTCGAGAGAGACAATCGTAATGGTTTCATGCGGCCCCAGTGAAGGGTTCGTGTGTTCTAGTGTGATTGTCTGAATGTCCATGCTGTGCCTTTGGGTTTCGTGAAAAGATAATATGGAAGAGACTTTCATTGCCTCTCCTTTTTATTTGCAAAATCTATGCTAAACCGATCTCCTTTTGTTTGACTTCAACCAATCGCAGCCAGAAATTCCTCCATTCTTTTGTGAAGAAAGGAATCCAGCATTAAACCTGTAAAGCCTACGAAAATGATCCCAAGCATCAGGCCGCGGTAGTAATCAGTGGTGAAAAAATAGCCAAGAGCGCCCAGCACGATAAGCACCGCCCAGACATACTTCAGGGTGGTATAGGTCTGCCTTTCTTTCAACCTTG
>JBCBZF010000798.1:0-3491 GCA_039815525.1 Bacteroidota bacterium
CGTCAACAGCGATAGCTTTCATGCGTCGTTTCTCACAATTGGATGCGCAGGCGGGTAAAATAGGTTTCTTCTAAATCCTCAATCTGCCATTCAAAACGATTAGGGTACAGCAAATTCAATCGCTGGCGGGTATTTTCCAAACCAATTCCACCTTCCTGAAATGTCGTCCCGCTTTCGAGGACTTTGGTAATCGCGTGATTGGAATTTTCTATGGATAGCTGAACAAAATCGGTACCAGCTTCAATCTGAATGTGAATATGGGAGGGTTGATGGTTGCTGATACCGTGCTTGAAGGCATTTTCGATCAAGCTGATCAGCATCAGAGGCGCAATTTCTTTGCCATGTGGCTCGCCCTCTATTTCGAAACGAACATCATGGTTCTTATCGTCCAGGCGCAGCTTCTGCAATTCCACGTAGTCAGATAGATAATCAAATTCGTCTGACAAAGGAATGAACTCAGCATTGCCTTTGTAGATCACAAAACGCATCATATCACTGAGTTTGGTGATCGCTTCGGCAGTTTTTGGGCTGTTTTCGTTGAGAGAATATCCGTAGATGGTGTTGAGAGAATTGAAAAAAAAGTGTGGGCTGATCTGGGTTTTGAGTGCACTGAGTTCTGCCGTCAGGTTTTCGCTGTGCGTACTGATTTGCGTCATGCGCCGGATCAGGAGGAAGCGTGCAAATCCATAAAGGCCGGCAGGTATTAAAATCGCAAGCTGCAGTTCGGGTAAATAGTCAATCCAATAATCCTTTAGCTCCATCAGATCCCAATGCCATGAACCCTCCCAGGAGATCAAATAAAGATTTTCGAAAGGATTCAGCATTTGTACCAGAAGCATCCCACCCAAAATGATCAACAAACGCCTTATGGATGTCTTGTGGGTCTTGAAGTGTTCACGATTCACCAGTCCTGGGACCAGGAAGAAGGTGATCAATACATAAATACACACTGCTCCGATGGCCATTGGCCAGTTGGACAAAGTACTGACCCGAACCAGATTACCCTGATACAACAGGATTTCCGGGACCAGCATAGCGAATGCAAAAAGGTGTGCAATGGGCTCGACCTTCGGAAACCACTGACTGAGCTTTGAATGGGGGCGGATCGCCCGTGCGAAAATGGTTACGAATAACATCAGGAGGCTTAACAGAAAGCCAATGGTCAGGAAGACCCGGATGCTCTGGCGAAACTCCCAGTTTTTATGGTTACGCTGGTCGAGGAGAGAACGATAGGTTCGGGTGAAGGCATTCACCCGCGGGTCATTTTCCAATTGATACAAAACCTCAACTGTCTCCTGAATGGCATGCTGGTACATTTCACTGCCATCATCCTGATCGAGTATGGTTTTGTGGATGCTACGGAGGATTTGCTTGCGGCCTTTTTCCTTCACAAAGCCGTTGAGGATATTCTGATATTCAATAACATCAAGTCCTTTCCCTGCCCATACAACATTCGGAAAAGCCGCAATGTCAATGAATCTTTCCTCATATTCATTGCCAGAATGCATCCATTCTATGGCCAGATTGCCGTCTTGCCAATTAAAATCGAACGCTATATGCGAATGTTGATGGGGATTCAGGAGGACTGGGAAGTATTGTTCATTCATATGGATGAATCCCATTGTTGGCGCAGCCAGATCAAAATCAAACGAATAGTTGAACCCATTGCTTTCTTCACTTGGGGTCAATTTGCTGGTCAAAATGGTTTGATTGGAAGACCATGGCAAAAAAGGTAAATGAAGTTCTACCTCCCCAAAAGAGACAAAGGGCAACTCCCCTCCGAGTTTGACGTGAAGGGTTTTGAGTTTTTCCCGGAGCCTCTGCTCATCCATGATCTGAACCCCTTGTGGAAAAATGCTGAGACTCGGAACGCCGACGAATATGTCGCCCTCTCCATCTGGTAGAGAGACTTCTACCGTCTCACCATTGTGTTGCAAAAAGATTCGGTCAAGCTGTTTGGCCTGGTAAGGAATGGAGTAGGTTGGACGATCATCCTGAATGTATAGCTTTTGAGGAGGGGCATCCTCACGATTCACCCGATACTGGATACTTTTATCCACTGCACGGTAGTCTTCATATAAATGGAGATAAACATTTCTTTTGAGTGGCGTTTCGCCGAAGGCGTTCATGGTCTTGACACTATAAGGGAATTTGTCCAAATCCGTTACAATGATCAGAATGTCTTCGCTCCCTTCTGAAAAGAAAAAATCTACAAGTTCATCCTGATAGCGGAGATGCGCAGAAACCACCTCAGGATCTTCGTAGGTTAATTCAAAAGTCCCTCCCTTTTCATCAAATTGGATACTTTTTGGACGATCCTCATTGAGGTAGTAGGTGAGACGCCCGCCTTCACGATTTTCAGCGATCTGGAGGAATACTTGTCGGGTTGCATGTGACTGACCAAGCAGGATGTGAGGCATTGCCTGTGAAATGGTCAAAAGGATCAAGATTAGCCGTGCGATCTTTTGCATAATGATTGATGATTTGCCTCAAAAAGAATCTATCCTTTTTATCTGGAAAGCAAAAGTGACGAAGCAGGCGGAAGATGTGATGAATCTCGTACTTTATCCATTTACGCATGCAGTGGGAAAAAGCACCTGATTGGATGGTGTGCTGCTTTGCCGGCGAAATGTATTGCCCCTTTCCTGATTCTGGATGTTTTATCATCGCTTTGCGATATAACAAACAATTTCTGAAAACCGCTTGTTCGACAGGCATCTGGGCAAATAAAAGCGTAAGTCTGCTGTATTGGCAAAGATTACTCAAAATTAGGTATTGCATTCAAGCAAATTTCACAATAAGCTTGCGCTGCCAAAGAAATACGTTCAATTCAACATACTCGTATGCAAAAACAACTCATCATGTTTCTCACCCTCGGGCTCATGTTTGCTGCCTGTAGCAAAGCTCCGGAAGGCAAAAAAGTAGCCGCAGAGGCAGCTCAAGAAGTACAAACGCTTTCAGAGAAGGTCGATACACTTTCAGTTGATCTAGCGTCCTCCCAGGTAGAATGGCTGGGAACCAAGCCGGGCGGCGATTCTCATCAGGGAAATATCTCCATTAAGTCTGGTTATCTGCTGGTATTGGACAATATGATTGCTGGTGGGGAATTTGTTCTCGACATGACCAGTATCGCCGTAACCGATCTGAGCGGCGGAAAAAAAACTGATTTGGAAGGACACCTCAAAACGGGAGACTTTTTTGAAGTGGAGACCTATCCCGAAGCCACTTTTACCATCACCAATACCTCAGAAAATGATCAGGACAGCGCCTATTCGACGCTGATCACCGGCAATCTGGCCATGAAAGATAGCCTCAAGGCAATTGAGATTCCCGCTCAGGTGGTCGTAGCTGACGGGGTTCTGAAAGCGGAAACGCCTCAGTTTACCATCGATCGTACCCAGTGGGGGGTGATGTACCGCTCTGGCATCATTGGGACAGTCAAAGACAAACTCATCAATGATCAGGTTGGCTTGCGCATTCAGTTGAATGCC
>JBCBZF010000748.1:0-3740 GCA_039815525.1 Bacteroidota bacterium
CAGGATTCTCAGAAATGGAAAAATTGGCTTTGCAGATGAAAGGGGGAAAATCGTCATTTCTCCTCAATTTGCATGTGCTTTCCCTTTTGACAATGGAAAAGCCAAAGTGGCCTATGAATGCGTGAATGAAAAAGAATTTGATCACATCATTTCCAAAAGTGATGCCTGGTTTTTTATTAATCACAGTGGAAAACGGGTAGAATGAAAGGGCCCTGAATGTGAATACTCTACCAGTTCAAATACAATTCATGAAAAAGAATCATACCATTGTCTTCATACAGTTGTGCCTTCTCAGCAGTTTGCTGCTGACGGCATGCTTCAACAAAATCCGGGATGATGGATACATGTCATACAGCAATGATGTCTATCCGATGATCTATTTTGAAAGCAAAAAAGAAATCAGTCCCTTTGTTCTAGAGATCATCGACCGCTTCGGAATGCCAAATGCTGAAGCCCCCAGAATAACAAAGCGCTTGGTGTGGGAAGGTCTGGTCCACCAGGATCTTGGTGGGCAGCCGATCAGAATGGTTATCGATACAAACCGTTACACCAACAATGGGGAAAAGTACATTCGATCGCTTGGCATCCTGGTCATGGATCAAAAGGGTAATAATCTGTTGATCAAACATACCGAACAACAGAAGAAGCTCAAACGATACTTTCAGGAGATAATCAATGAGCATGTGAAATAGACAGAATGCATTTACGAAGGCTTTGCTGAATCCGCTAATTGAGCGAGGAGACAGGCAAGCACATCTTAACTCTTCTCACACATCAATCCATTCGGCTACAAGTAGCCCGGATTTGGATACATCGATCAATTTTTGGCGAAGCACTTTTGTCTGGTAACCAAAAATTAATCTAAGATGTCACACGTATTCATAACCGGAGCAAATGGAGGATTTGGTGTCCTCACAGCTAAAAGCCTGCTCAATCAGGGCCATCAGGTCGTCGCAAGCATCCGCAATCCGGAATCAAAAAACAAAGCCATTGCCGATGAACTGTCAGCTCTGGGCGCAAAAATCGTCCATGTCGATGTAACTGACGAAGAAAGCGTCAATACTGGTATTGCCAAGGCAATTGAGCATCTCGGCAGCCTGGATGTTGTCATCAACAATTCCGGCGTCGGTGTTCTGGGTATTCAGGAACAGTTCACGATTGAAGACTTTCAACTTCTGTTTGACATCAATGTATTTGGTGTTCAAAGAGTGAACCGGGCGGCACTGCCGCATCTCAGACAGCAGGGTTCTGGTCTGCTGATCCACATTTCCAGCTTGCTGGGGCGTATCGCCTTTCCATTTTACGGTCCGTACAATGCCTCCAAATGGGCGCTGGAAGCGCTGGCAGAAAATTATCGGGTAGAGCTTTCGGGTTTCGGGGTCGATTCATGTTTGGTTGAGCCTGGCGGATTTCCTACGGGCTTTATGAACGCGCTGATGGAGCCATCGGACCACAGTCAGGATGAAGACTACGGGGACATGGTCCATGCCCCTGCCCAAATGTTTGAAAGCTTTGAAGGGGCTCTGGCGGGCAATCCAGCTCAGAATCCTCAGCTTGTGGCAGATGCCATTGTGGGCCTGATCAATACTCCAGCCGGCCAGCGGCCGATGCGAACCGTGGTGGACAAAATGGGCATGGGTGATCAGATTGCACCCTACAATGAACAATTGGCGCACATCCATCAGGGCTTGTACAATGCCTTTGGAATGGGAGAGATGCTGAAGTTGAAGACAAATTAGCGTTTCGCCTCAAGAAGTACAGGCAGCACAATTCCTTGCTGTCTGTGCTTCAATTGCAAAATTCTCAATAACTTACTTCTATGGCCAATCCCGATATCAACCGCTTAAAGACCATCAGTGATCTGCATCGATTCAACCAATTGTCTTCGCCAGAGCACCCGCTGATCAGTTTGATTGATTATACCACCATCAGTCCGGCATCGAACGGCAATGAAATCCGTTGGATTCAGGAATTTTACACCCTCTCTCTGAAGCGGAATGTGGTTGGGAAGTATCGCTATGGCCAGCAATCGTATGATTTTGATGAAGGGCTGATGACCTTTTTTGCGCCAGAGCAAGTCATTTCCGTTCAATTAATCGAAGCGGATACGACGACACACAAGCCGTCTGGCTGGATTTTGGCCATTCACCCTGATTTCTTCTTCGGGACATCGCTGGCAAAAGGAATCAAACAGCACCCCTTTTTCAATTATTCTGTGCGGGAGGCGCTGTTTCTTTCTGAGAAAGAAGAAGGCATCATTTTGGGTATCCTGCAAAATATTCAAAATGAATATCGGGCAAACCTGGACCAGTTCATTCAGCAGATCATTGTCAGTCAGATCGAATTGCTCCTGAACTATGCCGATCGATTTTACCAACGTCAGTTTCTCACGCGCAAGGTTTCCAATCACGAGATTCTCAATCGACTGGAAGAATATCTGGAAGCCTATTTTAGCAATGAAGATATCGTCAATCATGGCCTCCCTTCTGTCCATGACGTCGCCCAAACCCTCAATTTAAGTGCGGACTATTTGAGCAGCATGCTCAAAAGTCTGACGGGACAAACCACACAACAACATATTCATAGTAAACTGATCGAACAGGCAAAACTAAAATTGTCGACCAGTAGCCTATCAGTTAGTGAGATTGCCTATGGTTTGGGATTTGGTCATCCACAATCCTTTAGCAAACTCTTCAAATCCAAAACCCAACAAACGCCGCTGGAATTTAGGGCTTCGTTTAATTGAATTCGCCTCATGAATCCGCCTGCCCTCATCCAATCCACCTATCATAGCATTCCTGCTCTCAGCAAGTTGGGTGATTTTCTTCTGGTCCATCAGGCAGAAAGGATTCCCAAAAATGAGGTTCTGGTGAGACGGAATGGAGGTTGTCCGTCCTACTGGATCATCGAAACCGGCTTGCTTCGTTCCTTCATCATAGATGCGGAAGGAAATGAAGTGACCACGGGCTTTTATGGGACAGGAGATATTTCACTCGAATTTTCATCTTTTTTCCTCGACCTTCCCGCCAAAGAAAGTCTGAAGGCTGAAACCGATACCAAAGCCTACGCTGTGCCGAAGTCAGTATTTTTCCAATATTTCAATGAAGTGCCCGCTTTGCAGGAATGGGGGCGCGGTTGGATGGTCAATTTCCTGATTCAGCGACAAAATCGTTACCTCGAAAGTCATACGCTTTCTGCCCCTGAACGATATGAAGCATTGATCTCTGCCCGGCCCAGTGTCATTCGTTACGCAGCGCTAAAACACATTGCTTCCTACCTCAATATCGCTGACAGCACCCTCAGCCGGATTCGAAAAAATATCAACCCCTCCATTTCTTGACCTGGGTCAAGTTTTGTACAGCTAATCGTCAATAGTTTTGAGAAAAATCATTGACATGAAAGCTTTATTCCTCATTTCGCTATTCACACTCAGCCTGATCAATTGCCCAGCCCAGGATGTATCACAATTTCTCAGTGAGGCAGACAAAGTCGTTCGGGAGGCTCAAAACAGGCTAAACCGAGAAAGTACCACTCTCCAAAACCTAAAGGAGCGACTTGATTACATGGTGATCGCCATCAAAGAAAATCGCTATAAAAATCTCAAAGACAGAAACACCCGAAATGCCAGCTACCACAACAATCTGACGGCTTCCTATGCAGGCTTCAGCTATGTCAAGCAGCAAGAAATCAATGAACGCCTGTACCACATTAAACTGGGCAGTCGTTGGGTCGGCAACAAC
>JBCBZF010000718.1:0-3887 GCA_039815525.1 Bacteroidota bacterium
GGCCAACGCGGGTTTCACTTTTGTTGTCCATTTCGGTTACCACATATACCCGGTTCAGAAGTTCATCTACCACCACATCCGTTGGCTGATTGTTCAAATTCTCTGCAAGAGTAGGATTTACCTCAGTATAAATTTGAGACCAGATCAAATTGCCATTGTTATCATTGATGGCCCAGCCCAGAAGCTTCCGGGGATTTTTATCGGCGCTAAAGGGTACAAAAGCGGAACCAAATATCAGATAACTATGACTTGGGACAGTTGAGCGGGTGATCACCACCTCATCCATATAATTCCCAAAAGTCCACCCACCACCAGCATTGTTCTCATAGGTACGGGACCAAATAACCGCCCCATCGCTGATCCGGATTTTCATGGCAAAAAATTCCGGTCCATGAATGGGGCCAATTTGCGGGAAGCCTCCCCCAACAACAATGACGTGCAGATCATCATGGGAAAGAGAAATAGAGTTTGATTCCAGGTCTTGATAATGATATGTATCGAGCCAGTCGCCCTTGGAATCGAGCTTATGCAGTGAGAAACCGGATACTTCATTGCGATTGATGTATAGAATTTCCCCAGTATGGGGTTGCTGGACGGAAACGGTTGACTTACCGGTTGCCTGGCTGGGCAAACCTGGCCCCATCAATTCATAACTCTTTTGAAACTGTGCGAAAAGGGAACAAGGCACCAGAATCAACATGGTTGCAAGGACCGTAAAAAGGCGAAATGGGTTCTTTCTTTTTTGCATAATCAAGGGATTTTTGGTGAGGAATTGATGACTCAAAAAAGGGAATCCATTACTTCTTTTCGAGAATCGTATCATTTATGTGGTAAACGAATGCGTGCCCGGGGTAAAACCTTCTTACCCTGGGGTGAACGGGCTTCATCTCTTATGCGCTTAGGATAGATGTCTCATCGGGCCCTGAAGTCTCGTCAGGATCATACAGCATGACGTTGCGTTTTTGGGATACGGGGATATCCATGTCGCTTTTCACGGCACAGCTGATCCATCACCATCTTCTCAGGCAGTGTTTTTTAATAGAATGGAAAAGGGAGATGCTTTTGCACCTCCCTTCTATGATAATGATTTGTCTTGTTTTTAGTCGACCACCGTCTCAGACACGACCATCGAACGCAGGTAATCTGCATTCATCCGGGCAATATTGGTGATTGAGATCCCCTTTGGGCATTGTACTTCGCATGCACCTGTATTGGTACAGTTTCCAAAACCTGCTTCGTCCATGGTGTTGACCATTTTTTGGACCCGCGTCAGCCTTTCAGGCTGGCCTTGCGGCAGGACTCCCAGGTGAGAAATCTTGGCGGAGGTAAAGAGAGCTGCGGAGGCATTTTTACAAGTGGCCACACACGCACCACAACCGATACATTCAGCGGCGTTCATTGCTTCATCTGCAATGGTTTTACCAACAGGAATTTCATTTGCGTCGGGCGCGCTTCCGGTATTGGCTGTAATGAAACCACCAGACTGGATGATGCTGTCAAAGGCTGACCGGCTGACCATGAGGTCCTTAATAACCGGAAATGCCTTCGCACGCCATGGCTCAATGTAGATGGTATCACCATCATTGAATGAGCGCATATGCAATTGACAGGTAGTGGTATTGCGCATAGGACCGTGAGCCTGTCCGTTGATCATGAGGCCGCAAGATCCACAAATCCCTTCACGACAATCGTGGTCAAAAGCCACTGGTTCTTCGCCTTTGTTGATAAGCTGCTCATTAAGCATGTCCATCATTTCGAGGAAGGACATATCTTCGCCGACACCATCAAGCTGATAGTCGACCATTTTGCCCGAAGCATTGGCTCCTTTCTGACGCCAGACTTTTAGTGATAATTTCATGTTTCTTAGCAGAGATTATTTATAGCTACGGGTTTTCAATTCTACGTTTTCGAAGGTCAGATCCTCTTTATGAAGCTCTGATTGTTGTCCTTCCCCTTTGTATTCCCAGGCGGAAACGTAAGCGAAGTCCTCGTCATTCCGGAGTGCTTCACCTCCTTCGCTTTGGTATTCTTCACGGAAGTGGCCACCGCATGATTCTTCACGATCCAGGGCGTCATCCATCATGAGTTCACCCAATTCCAGAAAGTCTGCCAGTCGCCAGGCTTTCTGTAACTCAGGATTGTATTCACCGTCTGCGCCGGGAACAGTAACGTTCTCCCAGAAGTCAGCGCGTAAATCCTGAATGGATTGTTTGCCTTTCTTCAAGCCATCGGCGTTCCGGGCAATGCCGCAGTAGTCCCACATGATCTTTCCTAACTTCTGGTGGAAGAAATCCACTGAATGTGGCTCACTTCCCCGGATGGAAAGAAGTTTATCGGTTTCTGCTTTTACTTTTTGCTCCGCCTGGTCAAAAGCTGAATCAGTTTCAGATACGTGTTCATTCAGCGGTTGCGTCGCGAGATAGTTACCAATGGTAAATGGAATCACGAAGTATCCATCCGCCAGTCCCTGCATCAGGGCACTTGCACCCAGGCGGTTGGCACCATGGTCAGAGAAGTTAGCCTCTCCCAGTGCAAACAAACCGTCGACTGTGGTCTGAAGGTTGTAATCTACCCACAGGCCACCCATGGTGTAGTGAACGGCAGGGAAGATACGCATCGGTGTTTCGTACGGATTGTCATCCGTAATGCGCTCGTACATCTCAAAGAGATTGCCGTAGCGGGCTGAGATGGTATCTTTTCCCAGACGATTGATGGCATCACCGAAATCGAGATATACAGCCGGGCTGTTGGGCAATACGGAGCGCCCTTCATCCGTCACCAATTTTGCATTTCGGGCGGCCACATCACGTGGCACCAAGTTGCCGAAAGAAGGATATTTTTCTTCGAGATAATAGTCTCTTTCGCTTTCCGGGATTTGGCTGGGCGGGCGCATATCGCCCTGTTTTTTCGGAACCCAAACCCTTCCGTCATTACGCAGCGACTCACTCATCAGGGTGAGTTTAGACTGATAGTGCCCACTAACAGGAATACAGGTTGGGTGTATCTGCACATAGCAAGGATTGGCAAATGCAGCCCCTTGTTTGTGTGCACGCCAGGCAGCAGAAACATTGGAGTTCATGGCGTTGGTAGAAAGGAAATAAACATTTCCATAACCACCCGTGGCCAAAACCACTGCATCACCTGCGATTCGCTCAAGTTCACCTGTTACAAGGTTTTTACAGATTACGCCTTTGGCATGACCGTTGACTTTCACGATCTCAAGCACCTCACGCCGCGGCAGGGAATTGACCTTACCCAAACCAATCTGACGGCTCAGCGCACTGTACGCACCCAGCAATAGCTGCTGGCCAGTCTGCCCTCTTGCATAAAAGGTTCGGGAAACCTGCGCACCACCGAATGAGCGGTTGGCGAGATAGCCACCGTATTCGCGGGCAAAAGGAACTCCCTGAGCCACACATTGATCGATGATATTGACACTGACCTGAGCCAGTCGGTGAACGTTGGCTTCACGGGAGCGATAATCTCCCCCTTTTACAGTATCGTAAAAGAGACGGTACACGCTATCACCATCATTTTGATAGTTTTTTGCAGCATTGATCCCGCCCTGGGCAGCAATGCTGTGTGCACGACGTGGACTGTCCTGAAAACAAAGTGCTGTCACTTTATAGCCCAGCTCAGCCAGAGATGCCGCTGCTGAAGCACCAGCCAATCCAGTCCCAACAACGATGACGTGGAACTTCCGCTTGTTCGCAGGGTTCACAAGTTTCATGTTGAACTTGTGGTTGTCCCACTTCTTTTCAATGGGGCCTTCAGCAGCGGCATCTCTGGCTGAGCTGGGCTATAAAGTGACAGCACTTTGTTTTCAGGACAGTCCACGTCGTGCACACAGCATTGCTGCCCAGGGCGGGATCAATGCTGCAAAAAAC